>DAOUQA010000123.1 GCA_030625905.1 Kiritimatiellales bacterium
GGCTTGAGCTTCATTTTGAATGCGTTTCTGATCATGGTTTCTCCACTTACGTATTACGTACTTCATGATTTTCCGGCGTGAGGCGTGACGATTGAGGCGTGACTCGGACTGCATTCAATTTCTATCACGGCTCACTGGTCACGCCTCAGCCTTCCTTTTCGCGTCCAATCCAGAGGAGTGCGCTGGCAAACCAAACAATGGTCGCCACCAACAGAAGCTGCTTGTTGGCTTGCAATGTAATTTTCTCCGAGTAGAACAGCGCGGGCGCGGCAACCACCAGGATGAGTGCCAGATATGAGATGATTTCAGCGATTTTTTTCATTATACATCTCCCTTCTGCGTAAGCTTGCTCAGGACAATATAAAGCGCCGTGGCAATAAACCAGCCGGGTAGCGCCACGAAATAGAGTTGGAATGCCGGATGGCCGGACTTAACCAGCACCACGCAAATCGCCAGCGTAACCAGCCATGCCGCGCCCGCCGCCCAGTTAATCTTCAAGCCGCGATGCTCGGCATAGTATTGCTGGAGTCCAAGCTTTGGAAAAATCCAGAAGTCGGTAAACACCACCGCGCCCATCGGCATCAGGATCAGGCCGTAGAGCGCCACGAATCCGAGCAGGCGCATAGCGATGGCTGGAAACATTCCGGCGACCGTCGCCAGCAACCCTGCCCCAATCGTCACAGCAAAGCGCGACTTGTTCGGCATGATCGCCTGAAACGCGAGGCCCGCGCGATAGATGGTCGGATTGGCCGTTGTCCATCCGGCAACAATCACACAGATCAAGCCAGCGACGCCCGCCGCACGGTAGGCCAGCGGCCCCGGCAGCACGTCGGTGTTGGCCGGATCTATATGCAGTTGCAGCGCATAAAGGATCGACGCGGCCAGCCATGCCATGAAGTGGCCGACATACATCCCGGAGGCCGCCGCGATACCATGCCACGATTTTTTTGCGAACCGGAACACGGAGAGGTCCGACATGCCGACGTGCATCGCCATATTGGCGAACCAGGCAAAGAAGGTGACATGCCAGAAGGTGAATTTGATCTGCCCCGGCAGCGGGTCGCCGCCCTTCCAGATCGAGGTCGTGCAGAGTTCCCAAAGGCTGGAAAGCGAATTCACCTCCGCACCGGTCACTTCGATAAACTGGCGCAGTCCAATAATGCCGAAGCCAAGGAACACCAGCGCCATCCACGGCGCGGCAATGTTGGCTACCTTCGAGACGGTGTCGTAGCCCCAAGCCGCGATCACCGAGATCAACCCGCCCACTACCAGCACGGCGAGTACCCAGCCAATGGAGTTGGGATAGAGATCGCCGAGTCCAGGCATGGGGAAATGGAACCAGACCCCCACCGCCGTCGCCGAGACGGTGATCATTGATCCCGCGAGGAAACAGAACATTACCCCGTTGGCAATGTTGTAGAGCGTGACTAAATTGCGCCCACAGATTTTTTCGAGCTGGTAGTAGAGCGTCAACCGCGCACGCACCGCGATCGGCGCGCAGAGAAACATCCAGCTCAATACCGCCAGCAGATTGCCGAGCAGCAATCCAAAAACGACATCGAACGCGCTCACGCCCGCCGCCACAAACAACGGCCCGATCATCAGCTCGGTTCCGGCGCAATGTTCCCCGGCATACATCCCGACAAACGCCTTCAGCCCGCGCGTCTTCGACTCGGGAACCGGTTCGCGCTCGAACTCACCATGCTTTTCCTGTTTTTCTTCAGCCATAAGTATCCTCCTCATTGCTTTCCTGTAGCGGTGCTTCTCAGAAGCACCTTCGCAAGCGGTTCTAAGAACCGCCACACAACACGGGGTGCCTCTCCAATTCAAGAGCATAGAGGTTCCGATATTTTAATATTATTAAAATATCGGAACCCCTATACCGCCAGCCGCTCCCCCGCCCAAGCCGCAACCCGATAGTCGGTCGTCTGCTCGTCGCGTTCGGGATAGAGCCCGCTCATTAGGCTGGTGCGCGAAGGATTGCATACCGGCGACTGGCACTGGGCATTGCTGAACAGCACGCCGCGCCTGGCCAGCCGATCGATATTCGGCGTCTGTGCCTGCGGGTGCCCACCTATGCAACCGATCCAGTCGTTGAGGTTGTCGATGACAACCAACAGGACATTGGGCTTGGCCAAGGTTGCCCCGGCGCAGAACAACAGAAAAACACAAAAACGAATCCTCTTCCCCATATCTACATATCCAGACTAAAATGGTAGGTTCCGGCTCCCACTGTTTCGGATTTGCGTCCATTCGGAAAGACAACTGTGGCCGTGGTGTTGGGAGGGATGGCGACTTCCATCGTGATTTTCCCGTCCTCCCTCTTCCAACCGCTGGAAGCCTTGCCGTAGGGAGTTTCCAGTTCGGCACGCACCCAGTCAAACGGCCCGCCGATAACGGGATGAACAAAGAAGTGCTTGTAGCCGGGGTGAGCGGGATCGGGGCAAAGCCCTGCGATGCGTTCATACATCCACTGTCCGATCGCGCCGTAGGCATAGTGGTTGAAGGAGTTCATTCCAGCATCACCGAATCCGTCTTCGTGGCTATAACTGTTCCAGCGCTCCCACATGGTGGTGGCGCCTTGGTTGATGGAGTAGAACCACGACGGATAGGTCTCCTTGAACAACACCGTGAAGGCTAGGTCGGCATGTCTAGTTTGATCCAACACCTGCGTAATATACGGCGTGCCGAGGAACCCCGTACGCAAATGGTCGTCTGCATCGTGAACCAACCGGACCAGATGCACGACGGCCTTTTCCTGCAGTTCGGCAGGGATCAAATCGAAGGCGATGGCCAGCAGATAGGCGGTTTGTGTTTCGGGTGTGTTTTTCAATTTTCCACCCTCATCGAAATAATGCTTCGTGAAGGCCTGCCGAACAACCGCAGCCGCGGAGGCATATTTCTTCGCCTCGGCTGTTTTTCCCAGCACGCGCGCGGAATCGGCGAGGATTTTCGTGCTGCGCGCATAATAGGCGGTGGTCAGCAAATCCAGAGGCGTATCGCCTTTCGCGTCCGAGGCATAAGGCTGGAGCCAGTCGCCGAAACCGGCAAGCCCCTTTTTGCGACCTTTCGAGATCAGCCCATCCTCGGCTTTCGACCGGTAGTAGCCGACCAAGCGTTCCATCATTTGAAAGTTTTCTGCCAACACTTCGAGATCGCCGGTGCGGACATAGACCTCCCACGGGATGAAGGTGGCGGCATCCATCCAGCCGGGGCTGTCGCCATTGCCCAGCACATCGGGGATGACGTGGGGAATCTGCCCTTCTGCCATTTGGTCATCGCGCATGGAGCCTAGCCAGCTTTTCCAGAAGGCGTGGCAGTCGTAGTTAAACATTGAGGTTGGGCAGAAGACCTGGGCATCGCCCGTCCAGCCGAGGCGTTCGTCGCGCTGCGGGCAGTCGGTCGGGATATCGAGAAAGTTGCCGCGCTGCCCCCAGATAATATTGGATTGCAACTGGTTGAGTTTTTCGTGCGACGACTCGAAGGTTCCAACCCTTGGAAGGTCGGAATGCAGCACCACGCCCGTCACCCAACCCTTCTCCGGCGTTGCCCCGTTCGGCACCCCGGAAAGTTCCACATACCGGAAGCCGTGGAAGGTGAACGAGGGTTCCCACTCGATGGTTCCGGTTTTGGCCGCCGTGTAGGTGTCGGTCGACTTGGCAGAGCGGTAGTTGACCGTATACATCGTACCGTCGGTATTAAGCATTTCAGCAAAACGGATCGTGACGGTTTGGTCTTTTTCGACGGGTATATTGAGTTTTGCCCAGCCGACCATGTTTTGGCCGAGATCGAAAACAAAGCGCCCGGATTCGGGTTCGCTGATGGACTGGACAGCCAGTTCCTCTGTTTTACGGACGGGGGCAAACGGCTTTGGGATCAACCGGGCGGAACCGAGGTCGGCAGAGGTAGCAACGGCGCCCCAGCCGGACACCGGTTTGCGGGCGTCGTATTCCTCGCCGTCGTACAGGCTCGACGAAAGGATCGGCCCGTCGAACGTAGCCTGCCATTCGCCATCGGAAACCAGGATTTCGGTAGCCCCGTCCTGATAGGTGATTTCCAGTTGCAACAACAACTCGGGATGCTGGCCAAACAGGTTTTTCTGGTGCTTCCAGCCGATGCGGCCCGCATACCAGCCCGTACCGAGCATGGCGGTGATAGCGTTGCCGCCCTCGCGCAGCTGGGCGGTCACATCATAGGTCAGCGTGTCGAGTCGATGCTTGTACGAAGTCCAGCCATTCGCAAAATGGTCGTTGCCGACCTTTTCGCCATTGAGTTCGATCTCGAAGACGCCGCGCGCCGTTACATGCAGGCGGGCGTGGGCAATTTTTCCAGAGGCTGGAAATTCCCGGCGCAACCAGGCAACCGCTTCCTTCTTCGGATCGGCCTCCTCCTTCGGGCTGATCCATTGGGCCTTCCAATCCTTGGAAGTGAGCAGCCCCATCTCAAAATGGGCAAGCTCGCTCCAGTCGGAATCCGTACCGGTTTCATCGCGGAACCGGACGCGCCACGCGAGCTGCTGGCGCGAGGCCAGCGGCGTGCCGCCGTACGGCACGAGCACGGACTGATCGGACTCCATCCACCCGCTATCCCAAACCGTCGTCCGGCTTTGGACATCGCGAACCTCCATCTGGAAAGCCGACTGCGCCTTCACGCCTTCGGGCAGCTTCCAGGAAAAGGACGGGGTGGCGTCGTGGAAGCCCAACGGCTCCACAAAGCCTTCGCCCACGGTCAACGAATGTGCATTCCCTTCGGCATAGGCCAAACTGGCTAAAGTCGCGAAGCATAGGGTAGTCAGTATTTTTTTCATCTTTCTCCTTCTTCTTATTCGGGCTTGCCCGGCGCTTTCGGGTATTCGGCTAGATAGCTATCGAGCCGTTTGGCCAACTGCTTGCGGATAGCGGCGTATTCGGGATTCGCGGCGAGGTTTACCAATTCCGTTGGATCCTTTTCCAGATCGTAGAGGCATTCATGCGCATCATCGTAATAGATGGCAAACTTATACCGTTTCCCGCGCACGCCGTACCAGTTGTTGTAGCGTTTGAACAGGTGCTCGCAGAACGTATCCTCGCGCCAGTCGGCACCCGACTCGTCCGCGACCAACGGGAGCAGCGACGCGCCCTGATAAACGTCAGGAACCTCCGCGCCGGCCATCTCGATAAACGTCGGTGCCATATCAATGTTGTTAACGAGTTCCGTCACCACGCGGCCTCGCTTGTTTTCGGGCAACCGCGGGTCGTAGATAATCAGCGGGATGCGCAGCGACTGCTCATAGTGGTTCCACTTTCCGGCGGTTCCGCGGTCGCCCATCAAATAGCCGTTGTCGGCGGAATAGACAATGATCGTGTTGCCGTCGAGCCCCTGCGCCTTCAAGACCTCCAGCACCCGCGCGATGGCATTATCGATACCAGTGATCATCCGATAATACGCCCGCATGTTGACTTGGTATTTTTCCGGCGTATCCCAGCGCCAGAAAAAGCGTTCGCGGCTAAGTTCCTTTTGATCCTGCAGAAACGGCGGCATGGCCTTGAAATATTTTTCGTCCGCCAGGTTCGGCGCGGGCATTTCAACATCCCCATACAGCCCGGCGGCCGATTCCGGCCATTGGAAATGATAGCCGGGGCGGTGGTCGCTGTCCTCGGCATGGGAGGCATTAAAGCTGACGGACATGCAAAACGGCGTGTCGGCCGGATTGGATTTAATGAACTCGATCGCCGCATCGGCGCACAGATCGGTTTCGTGGCGAAGGGTGCCATCGGGCATCTTTTTCAGATAGGGATTCCGGTCAATCGGCTTGAAAAAATCAAACTGCTTCTTCATGCCCGGCTTAGCGAAAGCCATGCCGTATTTCCCAGCGAAGCCGATTCGGTATCCCGCGGCCTTCAGCACCATCGGATAGCTCGTGACCATATATTCCGCCGCCACTGGCGGCTCGGTAAAATTATACCCATGGGTGCGCTGCGACAGCCCGGTGAAAAGCGTCGACCGGCTGGCGGCGCAGATCGGCACCTCGCAAAAGACGTTTTCAAAACGAACGCCCTCGGCGGCAAGCCGGTCAATCGTCGGCGTCTGGATCAGTTCATTGCCATAGCATCCCAGCACATCGTTGCGCTGATCGTCCGCCAGAAAGAAAATAATGTTGGGTTTTCCTGCAGCGAAGGACGCAACCTGGAGTAAACATAATAGAGCTACCGCACCTTTGTTCATTTTCTCCTCACCTCGAAGATTGCCGTTCCTTTGGCTTCCCCGTCTACCACCCAGCGATCGCCGGC
>DAOUQA010000079.1 GCA_030625905.1 Kiritimatiellales bacterium
CGTTAAACGTTGAAGCCGTTAAAGACGGCGAAGCAGCGCAGGGCACCTCGTTAAACGGATTGAACGATTTTAACGAGAGTGAAGCTCGTTTGAACGCAGGCGGCTCCCGCCCGTTTACGCATTTCTTGTACGGCGCCACCGAGGAAATGCTGGACAAGCTGAAGGCAAATTTGGAATCGCGCTTTCCGGGCATTCAAATTGTCGGCACCTATGCGCCGCCGTTCCGCCCGCTGAACGAGGATGAAGAGCAGGAGCTTCGCGGGACTGTCGCGGAGTGCAAGCCGGACTTTTTCTGGGTGGGCCTTTCAACCCCGAAGCAGGAGAAGTTCATGGCCGCCCATGCGCCTTTGGCGCATGGCGAGCCGGTTGATAGTTGTTCAATGATAGTTGATAAGGGATCCCTGACAACCAGCAACCAACAACGAACAACTGATTCCGCCGCTAAACGGTACCCGCTGGAAGCGGGGATTATGCTCGGCGTCGGCGCGGCCTTCCCGATCCATGCAGGGTTGCAGAAGGATGCACCGGAGTGGATCAAGAACTCGGGGTTGCAATGGCTTCATCGGCTCTGCCAGGAGCCCAAGCGGCTGTGGCGGCGCTATCTCGATATTGTTCCAACCTTCCTTTGGTTCGCCGCTTTGCAGCTTTTAGGGATTAAAAAATACCGTCTGGAAGAGTGATTTTTGACGGGATTACAGGATGGGCAGGATTTTAATCCGGTTTATCAGAGGCCGCTTCGCTGGAGGAGTAAGTAGCAACGAATATTTCGGGCGAATGGATTCGTTGGTTGTTTATATTGCCAATGGGGTAAATGTGGAATATAAGTCCTGATATGCAACCTTTATTGAGTCGATTTTTGGCGAATAGAGTATCCGATGCTTTGGAAGCAAACCAGGCTATCGCGCTTCTTGGGCCGAGGCAGTGCGGAAAGTCAACCCTGGCCCGGATGGTTCTGAAGGCGTATCCAGAGTCGGTGGTGTTGGATATGGAACGCCCGTCGGATCGGGCGGCTCTGGAAGAGGCAGAAGCTTTTTTCGATGCGAATTCGGAGCATTTGATTTGTTTGGATGAAGTGCAGCGGGTTCCGGAACTGTTTCCTGTTTTGCGGGTTGTAATCGATAAACACGCTGGAAACGGGCAGTTTCTTCTACTTGGATCGGCCTCCCGGGATTTGATTGAGAAGGCCTCGGAGTCGTTGGCGGGGCGCATAGCCTATTTGGAGTTAACCCCGTTTTTATGGGAGGAGGCGGCGTGCTCGGAGGTCGGGTTTACTGATTTCTGGGTGCGCGGTGGTTTTCCGCGCAGTTTGTTGGCGGGTTCGGCACAAGCGAGCATGGATTGGCGGCAGGAGTTTGTGCGAAGTTTTCTGGAACGTGATTTGTTGCAGCTCAAGCCGCGATTGTTGCCGGAGCGAGCCCGTCGCTTGTGGATGATGGTTGCGCATTGCCACGGACGCATTTTGAACAAGTCGCAACTAGCTGGTTCGCTTGATGTGGATGTGCATACCGTCGGGAACTATCTGGATATTCTTGAAGCGGCGTTCATGATTCGGCGCTTGCCGGCCTTTCATTCCAATCTTCGGAAGCGGCAGATTAAAAGTCCGAAGATTTATGTGCGGGACTCTGGAATACTGCATGCGTTGCTGGGGATTGAAGATTACAACGCCCTGCTGTCCCACCCGATGCGGGGATTTTCATGGGAGGGGCTGGTGGTGGATCATATTCTTGCCCGGATTCATCCGCTGGCCCAGGTTTCTTTCTACCGAACGGCAAAAGGAGCCGAGGTGGATCTGGTTGTTGAGCATGCCGGGGAGACGGTTGCGATTGAGATGAAGGCCTCTGCCGCACCGAAGGTGGAACGGGGTTTCTGGAGTGTACTGAACGATATACAGCCTGATCGCGCCTATGTTGTTTCGCCGGTGGAGCGGCGTTATTCCCTTAAAGGACTTGTCGAGGTGGTTTCGCTCGAAGAAATCATTGAAGAGGGACTTGCGGAGGGATGGTTGCGGTGAGGGCGGAAGTCAAACACCAGAGACCAACGATCAGAAATCAAAGGTCGGAGTAGATACGAGGGAAATGATGCGTCGAATTTTTTATATCCTAATGTTTTTTTGTGTGTTTCTGTTTTACTGGAACACAGGCATCAACAACCACACCGAGGCGGATGATACGTTCGAGTATTCCCGCATGGTTGAAGCGGATAGCCATGCATGGCTCTACCACCCGCACCACCTCCTGTACGGGGCTTCGGCCAAGGGCCTGTATTCTGTCGTTAAGGCTTTTGGATATGATGGCCGGTCTTTTTCTTTCCTCGTGTTCATCAGCTCCCTTTCGGCGGCCGGCGCGGTTTTCCTCTTCTACCGCTTCTGTTATCGCCGCTATAGCATGCGCCCCGTCAGTTCCCTGTTTGCAGCGGGCTTGCTGGCGTTGTCGTATGGTTTCTGGCGCTATGCCTGCGAGGCGGAGGTCATTCTGCCGGCCGGTTTCCTAGTGTTGCTGGCCGTCTATCTGGCCACCTCGCCGGAGTCGAATCGGGGACAAGTGGTTCTTGCCGCCTTTGTTTCGGGAATCAGCGTGCTGTTCCATGTGCTGAACGGAGTGCCGGTTTTCGTTGCGCTGCCCCTGTTCTATCTTTTGAAAAGAAGGGTGGGCTACACCTTTCTCCATGTGGCGGTTGCAACCACCGTTGTGCTGGCGGCCTATCTGCTGGTTTTTAGTTTTGACCCGCATCTGGTTTTTGGCGAGGCGCTGCCTGCAACCGGAAGTACCTTTAGCTTTGCGTCCATAATCAAGGGAACGATCGGGCTGGGCCAATGCATCACAGCCGGAAACTTTCTTTTTGGTTTCGAGGGCTTTTCCTCAAAACTAATGGAGCTGTTCCCGTCGCGCATGCTGACCGAGGAAGTTTACATGGGGCGGCATATGTCGGTTGCCCAGTACATGCTCCCGATGCTGTCGCTGGTTCTGCTGCTGGCCGCGGTGGGCTATGGGTTTTTCAGGGCTGTTGTGGCCTGGCGCAGGGCATTCCGCTCGGATCGGATGCATGCGATGTTAATGGTCGGGGGATGGCAAACGATTGCGGTGATTGGCCTTTGGTTTACGGTCTACGCGTTGGCAATCCTCTACCTTGAGCCTGGAAACCCCGAGGTGTGGGTGCTGGGGATGATCCCGTTTTGGTTGCTGTTTTGCGGGTTGGTTATTTCCCCCATTGCCCATGCCAACGAACTGTGGGTCGTGCTGGCGATCCTGTTGTTCCTTGGTTTCCACAACTATGTCGGGGGAATTGGCCTCTTGAAAGATCCGGCAACCGACTACAACCAGCAAAAAGCGGCCTGGGTGCTGGAGCATGCCGGACAAAACGATCGGGTTGTTACGGCAGGGAACCCGGTATTCCTTCGGTATCTAAACTACTATGCCCAATCCGGGGTGGTTGACCTGAACCTTGTTGGCGAAGAGGGCCTGGAGTCCTTGTTTGATAAGGTTCAGCGCGTCTATCTTTTAAACGATGTGTTCGACTATCCGCCTTCCATGAGGATCCGTTTCCCGTCGTCGGCGGAGAGGATCGATGCCTATGCGGCGGAGCTAGGTCCCCATGCAGACAAGATCATGGATAACGAATTTGGCGGGGTATGGGAACTGAGGCAGAATGATTTTGAGGCAGACGCGAAGCGAGGCTTGAGGAATGAAAGCAAGGAACAAAGTGACTGGCAATAATTTCTCTTTCCAGACGCATGGCAATAATCATTCTGCCTAATATATTCCGGTGGAGCTGGTTTAGGATAGGTGGTTATGGAACGCCACGAAGCATAATTTTGGAACGAAAATAATGAGCGAAGCAAAGGGTTCAAATGGTAGGAAGTGGGAGAGGGAACTAGCATGATTCCATTACTATTCATCACCACGATCTGTTCCTTCCTCTTCTACGGGGTGGTGGGGCAGGACAAGACATGGCTGCTCGCCCCCTTGTTCGTGTTGAACTATGGGTTGGTGACAGCGGTATTGTTGGGACGGGCGTGGAGCATGGGGCCTGGAGCTGGGCGTGCTGGAGGACGGAGTTCTAAACTTCCAACTTCCAACTTCCAACTTCCAACGGCTGGACCCTTCTTCCTATTATTCATTCTCTACGGAATATACTTCATACCCCAGGCGGTCGTTCCGTTTGAATCAAAGTTGATGATGCTGTTTATCAGCGGGGCGGTGGGTGCCTATTTGGCATGGGGCTCTGAATTGCCAAGGTTCAAGGATAGCCGCGGTGTTCTAGGCACATTGATCCTTGTGGTGATGTTGGCGGCACTCTATGGGATAGTCGTCCATTTCAAATGCCCGGAGCAGGTGCTGTGGACGGAGCGCTACGCGGTTTATGAAGGCCGGCTGATGTCGACCTACATTTGCCCGAACCATTTTGCGCATCTGATGCAGATGCTGCTGCCATTCTGCTTGGCGCTTTTGTTCATCCCGCAGGCGGGCATCTATCTGAAGGTTCTTGCGGGATACAGCTTTCTGGTTTTCCTTCCGACGTTGTTCCTGACCGAATCCCGTGCCGGTTGGCTGGGCAGCATTGCGGCAACGGGGGTGGTGCTTTGCCTGATGGCACTCCGCAAAAGCAAGCGGCTGTTTTTTCTTTTGGCGATTCTCGTGCCGTTGTGTTCGATCCTTCTTTTGCTTGGGGCGTGGCGGTATTCGGAAACCTTCCAGCGGCGTATGCAACCGGTGGTCACCTTCCTGCAAGGCCAGGCCTCGGAGGGGATTGGAAGCGAGGCGCGCGATTTCCGGCCGCAGACCTGGATGGATACGATCGATCTGATCAAGGATGCCCCTTTGTTTGGCTATGGATCGGGAAACTATCGCTACACCTATCCAGCGTACCGGAAACGCTTTGAAGGACAACGAACCGTCACCGGCCATCCGCACAATGAATATCTTGAATTGGTTGCCGACCATGGCCTCGTCGGATTCGGCCTGTTCGCCCTGGCCTGGATCTATGGGCTTGTCTGGGTGCTTGTCGGGTCGTTGAAGGCCGAGAAGACGCGCCATGCCTATATGGGCTTTGCCCTCCTTGGCGCGGCCGCCGGGACGATGGTGCATTCGTTCTTTGATTTCCAGATGCATGAGTATCCCAATGCGCTCGTCTTTGCATTTCTGGCGGCCGTGGCCGTCGGCCCCCTTCGGCGCGAAGTATCGCGCAGAAGACAGGGGACAGAGGACGGAGGTCGGCGAGAGTGCGGCAAGGCCGCTTTGGAGTGCGATGGCTCGGCCCTCCCGTCGGGTTTGGTTGACCGCGAACCTTCGTCGCATGGGTTGCGACGATCCGGTATTGCGCAAAGAATCCAAAACGAGCCAGAACCAATAACCAGCCATAAACAACCCGCAAAGCGAGTTCAACGTCCAACGTCCAACGTTCAACGAATCTTCTACGCCATGATAGGCCTTGGCTATTTGGTTGGAACCGTGTTCTGTATTCAGATTATGTCGTCCGCCTATATTCGGGCGCTGGGCGATAAAGCATTCGAGGTTCGGAACGTTGAGAAGGCCGATCGGTATTATCGACTCGCCGTCAAGATTGATCCGCAAAACTGGCGGGCCGACAAGGGGATGGGTCGGCTTTTCAATGATCAATGGTACTACACGCTTGACCGGGAAGAGAAGCTCCGGTTTGCCATGCTGAAAAAGGAGTGGTACGAAAAGGCCTATCGGCATAATCCGCGCGATCCTGAAATCGTTGCAGGGCTGGGGAAGACGCTGCTGTTTCTCGGCAGGGCGTTTGTAGCAGGGGAAATGGAGCAGGGAGGTTGGGAGTCGGAGGTCGGAGATCAGGTGTCGGATGTTGGAGGAGCGGCTCTTTCTTCGACCCAGCAACCATTATTTAACAACCAGCAACTCCAATCCAAGGGCCTGGATCTTCTTCGCGAGGCCTGCCGCCTCCGCAAGTTCCACGACCTCTATTGGTGGACGCTGGGTGTGGAGCTGCGCAAGGCGGGACTGTACGAGGAGTCGCTGGAGGTTTTTCACTATGCGGAAAAATTAAAGCGCACCCCCTCGATCCGCATGAATATCCAGTGGCTGGAGAAGCAGATGCAGAAGAACGGAGAGCAGCCTCCGGCCCAGAGGAGCCTGCGCCCCGGCGGGAGGGCCGAGGTCATTGATCTCGATGGCATCTTCCAATCGGATTCAAAAACAGATGCCGAAAAAGATTCAGATCTTTCGGCGTTGTTGGATATAATGGCAAATTAATTGATAGCGTTGAAACGCTACGCTCGTTGAATACATTGAAGCGTTAAAATCGTTTCTCGGTTTCAACGTTAAACGAATTGAACGAGGCACAAAGTGCCGTTATTGAGCTAAGGAGTTGATAATGAAAAAAGCATTGGTATGTGGAGCGGGCGGTTTTATTGGCGGGCATATGGTCAAGCAGCTCAAAGACGAGGGATATTGGGTTCGTGGCGTGGATATCAAGGAACACGAATTCAGCGTTCTGCCAACCGATGATTTTGTGGTTGGGAATCTGTGTGATCCACGGGTTGTCGAAGCGGTAGTCGATGAGGGCATGGATGAAATATACCAGTTTGCTGCCGATATGGGCGGTGCCGGATATATATTTACAGGCGAGCATGATGCCGATGTAATGCACAACTCGGCACTCTGCAACTTGAATACGGTGCACGAAGCCACACGTAAAAATGTGGGCAAGATATTTTATTCGTCATCCGCCTGCATCTATCCGGAAACCATTCAAACCGATCCGGACAACCCGGGCCTTAAGGAATCATTCGCCTATCCGGCAGAGCCGGACTCCGAGTATGGGTGGGAAAAACTCTTTAGCGAACGCTTGTATCTTTCGTTCCAAAGAAATTATGGCCTCGAGGTCCACATTGCTCGGTTTCATAATATCTTTGGATCCGAGGGGACGTGGTGTGGCGGAAAGGAAAAGGCGCCGGCGGCCATGTGCAGGAAGGTCGCCGAAGCGGCGGAGGGTGCCGAGATCGAGATCTGGGGCGACGGCGAACAAACAAGATCTTTCCTCTTCATTGATGAATGCATCGAAGGGGTGCGCAGATTGATGAAATCGGATTTTTCCGGGCCGGTTAACATTGGCTCCGATGAAATGATTTCGATCAACAATCTGGCAATGATGGCCGCCGATATAGCCGGCAAGGATATTCGGCTAAAACACATCGAGGGACCCTTGGGTGTTCGCGGACGCAACTCGGAGAATACCTTTATCAAGGAAAAGCTCCATTGGGCTCCGCAAGGAACGCTTCGCGCGGGCATGGAAAAGACCTATGCGTGGATTGCCGGGCAGGTAGAACGCAAATAAGACGATAGGGATCGATTAATGTTGGCCGCGAAAAAAACTAGTAAAAAATACTAATTCTGGAATGATTTTTCCGTCCTTGTCCGAGGTGGAGTTTGAAAAAAGACGTAGTCAATATTGATTCCGGAACCAAGCATCCGAAGTTTTATCGTCGGTATGTTCTGAATGCGCTGGCGATCATGGTTTCCGATGCCGTCGTAATGGCGCTTTCATTGTGTGTTTCCAATTATCTGTTGCTGCTAATCAACGGTATTCCCTTTTCTGTCCGGAATGGATTTCTGATTGTGCCCGCATGGATACTTGTTTCGTTTGTTGCTCGCTTGTTGCCGGGGTGGGGATTGGGCGTGGTTGATGAACTGCGGCGAATAGAGGAATCGCTTCTAATGCTCTTTGCAATCACACTGGTTGTTTCCTACTTTACCAAAACTAATTTGGCCACAAGCCGAATCGTTTTTTTGTTCACCTACCTCTTTAGTGCTGTTTTGATCCCATTTGCTCGAGCAATGATCCGCAGCATAGTCATCCGCATGGGACAGTGGGGTGTTCCGATCGTGATCTATGGCGATATCCGTTCGGTTAAAATTATGGAGGAGGCTCTTCGGGCGGAAATGGGGCTGGGCTACATTCCCTCCGCCATTTTTACCGATGATGCCCCGCAAGGAACCTTGATCAACGGGGTGCCTGTCCTTGGCCATCTCCATAACACGACGGATCGCGCCCCGGTGGCAATCGTGGCGCTGGCTGAAGCTTCGCGCCACAAACTGGTGAAAACCCTGGAAGGACCGCTGGAAAACTATCGCAGGGTGATTCTGGTTCCCGACCTGATGGAAGCGCCGTCGCTCTGGGTGGTGCCGCGCGATCTTCAGGGCATCCTTGGATTGGAAATCACCAAAAACCTGCTCAATCCCTTTGCCCGCATCTTTAAGCGTGCCATCGATCTGGCCTTGGTTATTTCCACATCTCCGCTGTGGGCTCCGCTCATGCTGTTGCTCTATATTTTGATTTGGTTGGAAGATCGAAAGAACCCCGTATTTCTTCAGCCCCGGATTGGCCGGACTGGTGGAACCTTCCGCACCATTAAGTTTAGAACAATGGTTCCGGATGCGGAGCAGGCGCTTCAAAAAGCCCTGAAAAAGGATGCTACCTTGCGCGAGGAGTGGGAAACGAACTTTAAGCTCAAGAAGGATCCTCGCATTACCAGGGTTGGAAATTTTCTCCGGAAAACCTCGCTGGATGAAATACCACAACTCTTGAATGTCTTGCGTGGAACCATGTCGCTGGTGGGGCCTCGGCCATTGCCGGCCTATCACTTCCAGGATTTACCGGAACAGGTGCGCTTTCTGCGCGACAAGGTTCATCCGGGCATTACCGGTTTATGGCAGGTGTCCGGGCGTAGCGAGGCCGGCACCGCCGGCATGGAAAAATGGGACCCCTACTATGTGCGCAACTGGTCCATCTGGCTGGATATCGTGATTATTGCGCGCACCTTCAAGGTCGTGGTTTTTGCCCATGGCGCCTATTGATTGAGCGGAAGATCCCCGCCTTGCCAAGCCCGGTTATGCCGGGCTTTTTTGGTTCATGTGGCGCGATATTCTTGTCTGTGCTCTCTGACGCCCTTAGGGATCCTTTTAGAGCGTATTAAGGAGTGCCGTGTCCGGGGGCTTTGCTGTGGCTGGAATCGGCGATATCCCGCCTTGCGTGGGAATAGCCGGCCGCTTTGGAGTGCCGGGGGGAGTACTTTTTTGTGGTTTTACGCGGCGGGTGGGGTAGAGTTTGCACACGTTAGTACCAGACCGGAAATAAAATGATGGAACTATTGATTCGGAATGTGCAGCTGGATGGCAAGGTGACGGATGTCTTGATCGAGGGAAACCGCTTCAAGGAAATCGGGGAAAACCTGGAGGCCGGGGCGGAGCAGGTTGTCGAGGGGGAGGGAAAGGCGATTCTCCCCTCCTTTGTCAACATGCATACGCATGCCTCGATGACGTTGATGCGTAGCTATGCCGACGATCTCAATCTCCACGATTGGCTGGAAAACCATATCTGGCCGATGGAGGCGAAGCTGAGCGAGGAGGATATCTATCACGGAGCGCGTCTCGCCTGCTTGGAAATGATTAAGTCGGGAACCACCTGCTTCAACGATATGTATTGGCACTACCACGGTGTTGCCCGCGCCGTGGAGGAGATGGGGATGCGCGCCGTGTTGTCGTCTGTGTTCATTGATCTGGGGAAACCGGATCAAGCCGCACAGCAGCGCGAGTCGACCATTCGACTTTATGAAGAAAGGAAGCGCTATCCGGATCGGATCGGCTTTGCGCTGGGGCCGCATGCCATCTATACCGTCTCGAAGGAGTCACTGAAATGGACGGCGGGTTTCGCGGCGGAAAATGGTATGCCGATCCATATCCATATCTCGGAAACCCAAAAGGAGGTGGACGATTGCCTTGCGCTCTATGGTTTGCGACCGATCCAATGGCTGGATAAAATCGGGTTGCTCGGCTCGAATGTGATTGCCGCCCACGTGATCCATGTGAAGGACGAGGAGATTGGCATCCTGGCGCGTAACGGCGTGAAGGTGGTACACTGTCCGGCCTCAAATATGAAGCTGGCTTCCGGAGGTTTTCCGTTTAAAAAAATGTGCGCCAAGGGTGTGGAAATGTCGCTTGGAACGGATGGGTGCGCCTCGAACAACAACCTTTCGATGATGGAGGAGATGAAAATAGCCGCGTTGCAGGCCAAGCTGCTGCACAACAACCCCATTCTCCTTCCGGCTGCAACGGCCTTCGAAATGGCAACCATTAACGGAGCCAAGGCGCTCGG
>DAOUQA010000025.1 GCA_030625905.1 Kiritimatiellales bacterium
ATGGCCAAATATGGCGCGTGGGGCGAAAAGGTGCTCTATGGGAAAACCACCATAGGCTGCATCCGCTCGACCGTCATCGTCGATGAAAAGGGCAAGGTGATCAAGCACTGGCGCAAGGTGCCCAAGGCCGAGGCCCACCCGGAAAAGGTGCTGGAATACCTCCGGGGTGGGCTCTAATCCGGATTTTAAGAAACTAGAAGCGGTAGCTCAGCTGGCCGCCAAAGCTGTGATAGTACCAGTCGCCGGAAAAGACCGGTTCATAGCTGATGCTTAATGTCGTCTGACCATTTATGGACCAGTCTTCGGAAATTCCGATCACGACAGCATCACGGTTGGAACCCGCACTGCGGAATACCTGCGGGATACCGCCAAGAGTCGCATTGTTGATCTTGACCTGGGCATCGAGCCACTCATGCTGCCAACCGACTTTTGCCGTTAGCTGGAACTTGTCTTTATGCTGCTTGCGGTGCCAGGTCTTGCTGACCCGTAAACCAAATTCGGTGGTCCAGTTCTCCGTGGAGTTGTCGCCTACCGTCATCGGCACCGCTCCGCCCTCATCGGTATAGCCGTCATGCTCTGCCGCAAGATAGGCTGTGCGGCCGTACGGCTCGATGACTCTCGACTCCTTGAAGGTAGAGCGGCCGACCTCCAGCCAACCGCCATAGAAGGAAGAGTCGAAATCTCCTTTATACCGATCCCCGGCACTGTCCTGCCGTTCGGTATCCGTACCGGAAGACCCTAAAGAGAGCCCGCCTCCGACATGCCAGATATCACCGATCCAATCGCCGTAGAGGCTTGCTGCCATGAGATCAGAGTCCCCTTCCTGTGCACTCTCGATCCCGTCAAGGCGCGAGTGGAGATATCCGGCTCCGCCGCCGAGAAGCAACGTCTTGTTGATTAGTTTTTCTGCACCGATCATGAAACCGTGCGAGCGGAAATCATACCCGGCCACCGCTCCGTCCTCATCCTGCGAACCCATGTAATTGATCTGCTGCACATAGCCCAGCCAATCGCCAGCAGCCAGACTATGCTGACCGGAGGTGCCGGGGCCGGCAGGACCCTGAGGGGCCGGGCGCTTCGGATCGCGCACTACAGCCCGCACTCCTTCGGATCGGGAAGAAAGGTCGGCCATCAGGCCGAGAACCGTTCTGCCGAGAGCCTGCATACTATTCGCCAAGGCTGGCGTATAGTAGCCGTCCTGAGTGGCAATGCCGGTCAGCGTCGCATATACATCGGGGCCGCTGTTGGTAATCGCCAAAGTGAAAAGCGACCGTTCCGACTCGGAAAACTCTCCCGTCACACCGCCGGTTGTTTCTACAACCAGATAGGTTTCGCCCATCATATCCTTGGCCGAAGATCCCGCAGAAGCGGCGACGGCTATCGCCCCGCCGGGATCAACCGTCACCGAACCGTCAACGCTCACCGCCGGCGTGCCGGTATCCCCCTGCGTCACGACAACGCCCAGTGTTGCATCGGAAGAAACCGTCATCGAACCGCTGCCTAGCCCCATGGAGGCATTGTCCTTAAAACCGAGAAAACCGTCCTGCCCGATCACAAGGGCCAGGGAACCGGACGAAGAAATGTCTCCTGTCAGCAGAGTGTCCCCAGAAACCAACAGCGCATCGGTTCCCGCCCACGTGTCAATATCACCAATGATGGTCACATCCCCCAGCTCAATTGTATCGTTGCCGCTTCCGCCGCGGATTGCATATGCCTGCGCTCCCGTTCCTGTCGCATGGGCGGAAATGGTTCCGGAAAGCACCGTCAGATCAAGAGTGTTGCCCGCAGACACCGCGACGGCCTGCGCATTTGCTCCGGATGCGGACACCACAATGCTTCCAGAGTGCATATACAGCGTTGTTGTGTCGGTGGAGGTAATCCCGGTTGCCGTCGCGGTGCCGGCATTCGTTGAACCGCCCGTAATCACATTGCCGGCATTCGCCGTCACGGAAACGGCCCCGGAAAAATTCGTCAGCGAGCAGATATCCGAGCTGATTCCCGTGGCGGTGGCATTGGCGGAGCTTCCGGCATCGCCGGATGCCTCGCCACCGGTTGCAATAACGGTCAACTGTCCGGAAAACTCTTCAAGGCCATCCAGATTCCCGCCGATCGCCATAGCTGAAGCGTCCGCATCCGCAGAGCCACTCGTACTCGCCGCATTTCCGGCGATCGCGCTAACGTTGACTATGCCCGAGAAAGCTCCGCCCAAACCGCCGCCAATACCCGTGGCCGTCGCACTAGAGTCCGCCGTTGATCCGGAGGCTACATCCCCGCCGGTTGCATTCACGGTAACCGGTCCGGAAAGGCCTCCGACCAGATTACTGCTGATTCCCGTGGCGGCCGCAGTAGCTATTCCGGCCCCCGTATCGCTTTCCGCAAGCCCCCCGGTCGCCGAGACATAAACAGCTCCGGCCAGAAGACCGCCCACATCGCCATCAATGGCGACGGCAGTAGCTGAACCATCCCCCAAGGAGCCATTTCCGTCCCCATGGCCGCCGGTCGCCACGACCTGCACTGTATTCGAAACCATCCCGTTAACCGAACCTGCTATGGCATAGGCCGAGGCATGGGCATCGCCTGCATCACCGCGCGCGGAACCTGCGGTTGCCGTCACGGAAACCGGTGCGAGAAGATTTCCGGAAACCGCCCCGTTCACTCCATATGCTATCGCGCTGGCATACCCATTCGATTCTGCGGCACTCTCTGCAAGCATGGCCCGGCCGCCGACCGCCTCTACAGTAACCGCAGCCAGGATATCGGCACCCACGTCCATACTACCGTTCACTCCGTACGCCTCTGCCGAATTATCCGTCATCGTTACTTGGGCATCATTCTCGATCGCACCCTTTGCCGTTACCGTTAATGCCCCGTTGACATCACCGACCAAGGCACTATTGAATCCATACGCATATGACTTTGCGCCACCCTGATATGCAGAGTGATCATTGATCACAGTCACGGCACCCGTGTATGAGTTTATAAGAATCGTTGTCCCCCAAACCCCCGAGAGCACTTCAGCTCCATCCTCCGTAGCGGTTGCCTTGTTTTCAAGCGTCAGTGCCCCCGAACCGCTCAGCGTCCCGCTGCCGGAACCGCTGCCAAAGCCGATCACCGACACCGTCCCGTCAGCGGTTGGAGTTCCGCTGTAGTTGAGTGCCGAATCCACCGAGACCGCCGAATCCGAAGGGGCATTGGTATAGAGATATGTCTGGGCATATCCCGCATGCAGACCCAAAAGAGAAATGGCAATAACCGCAACGATCTGTTTCTTCATAATGCACTCCTTTACAGTTCTAGTCTCAAAAACTAAAAAACCCCACACCCCGCCCACTCTTCGGAGGGCAGTTACACCCCCTTTGACAAACTGGCAATCTGATCCTCGGAATTCAGCAGGAAACATGCCGTAACTGCCCATAAAATCCAAAAAAAGGAAATGCTTCGGAATCCATGAAACGGCTGGCTACGGCTTCCTGTCGTTGGCGATGCAGCGGCAACTTGCCGCTATGCTTTAGGCGAACTGCTCGGCATGCCTGCCGAGAGCGCGTCCCGCTTCGCGGCACTCTTCCAGGATTTCGGGGGTCGGCACATATTGGGCGCGGATCGGCTCGCGCATGATCCCGATCTTCATCTCCTCGATGACCGCACCCACCTCTGTGGGGCCGCCGCGCTTGCTCCAACCATAGGAACCGAAGGCGAAGCCCTTCTTGTGGGTCGGGCGCAACCCCTTCAGGTAGCAGAGCACCCCGGCCATGCTGGGCATGATCCCATTGTTGAGCGTGGGCGAGCCGATGGCGATGGCGGCGCAATCGAGCACCTCGGTCGCAATGCGGGTCATATGGGTGGACTCGACGTTGAACAGGTGTGCTTCGACATTGCATTCCTGCGCCCCTTCGAGAATTGCAAGAGCCATCTTTTCAGTGCTCTGCCACATGGTGGCGTAGACAACGAGCACTTTCGGGCGTGGCTTGCAGACCACATAGTTTTGGTAGGCCTTGAATACTTCCTTGATGTGGCTGCGCCAGATCACGCCGTGGCTCGGGGCGATCATTTCGATATCCAGCGCCGCGGCGCGTTCCATCGTCTGGGCGATGGGCCGGCCATAGAGCATGACGATATTGGCGTAGTAGGCCTTGGCCTCCTGCAGGATGACCTCGAGCGGCTCCTCGTCGTCGAACCGGAAGGCGGAAGCGTAGTGCTGGCCGAAGGCATCCATGGAAAAGAGTAGCTTGTCTTCCGGAACATAGGTGAACATGGATTCCGGCCAGTGCACCATCGGTGTATCGATGAAGGTCAGCGAGCGCTTGCCGAGGGAAAGCGAATCGCCATCCGCGACCACATGCCACTTCCAGCCCACGGTGTCGTAGTATTTTTCAAGGGTGGTTTTGCACTTGGCGTTGCAGACAAGTTCGGCCTGCGGGCAGGCCGCCATGAAGACAGGCAGACCGCCGGAGTGGTCGGGCTCGGCGTGGTTGCAGACCATATAGTCGATCTTCCCGAGGTCGGTGAGTGCCGCAATGTGCTTGAGATAGGTCTCGACATACGGTGCCTTGACGGAATCGATCACGGCGGTCTTCTCGTCGCGGATCAGATAGGCGTTATAGGTGGAGCCGCTCTCGGTTTTGTACCCGTGGAAATCGCGCACGGTCCAGTCGATATAGCCGACCCAATCGATTCCGTCCTTTAGAGTAATATTCATTTTGTGTTGGCTCCCCAGTTGGATTCCTCCGCCAGCTGCGCCAGCGTGGTTTGTTCAAAATAGTCCCGCACCTGCCGGGCCAACCTCGGCAGCAGACCCGATAAAATGCAACCATTGCGCGGGCAGGCATCCTTGCCAAAAAGGCATGGGCGGCATGCCATGGGCCCTTCCATGGCCTCATAGATCTCAAGCAGGGTGATCCCCGCCGGATTCTTTGCCAAACCAACGCCGCCGTTCGGTCCACGCTGCGAGATGACGAGCCCCGCCTTGGTAAGCCGCTGGTGCACCTTGGCCAAATGATGTTTCGACACCTCGAACCCCTCCGCGATTTCGGCGGTGGTCGATGGCGCGTCCGGGTTGATCGCCAAATGCGCCATCGAGTGCAGCGCCAACGCCGTCGCATCTGAAAATTTTATGATATCCGCCATTTTCCCTCAATTCAGTATAGTCGCACCGGTTTACTTAAACCCCATCGGAAACTCAACCCAAAGCTCCAACAAAAATGGTTACACCCAATGGAATCCGGTTATAAAATGCGTGCTCCTCGCAAAAATAGGTTGGGTGCAATTTGGAGGTATCGGCAAAAAGTAGAATGAGCGTCCCGCTCGTTTAAGCAAGCGAGACGCTTGCTCTACGTTGCAAAAATACCGGGGAACCCGACAAGCACCACCATCATGCTGCCTATCGATAGTGAAGTTGCCCCGCTCAAACCTTCAGCGCTTCGGCAATGGCATCGCAGACATAGTCGATATTGGCGGAGGTGAGGCCGGCAACGTTGATCCGCCCACCCTTGACGATGTAGATGCTTTTGTTTTCGCGGAGCCATGCCACGACTTCATCGGAAAGGCCGCTGAGGGAAAACATGCCGCGCTGCTCTTTGATGTAGGAAAAGTCCTGCTCCACGCCGCGCGAGGCGAGGCCATCGACGAGCGCGGTGCGCATGGCCTTGATGCGTTCGCGCATTTCAGCCACTTCGCCGACCCACTGCTCATAGAGCGCGGAATCCTCGAGCACCGCGCGGGCGGCCAGCCCGCCGTGCGCCGGCGGGTTGGAATAGTTGACGCGAATGGTTTTCTTGACGTGGCTCATCGCCACCGCCGCCTCTTCGGCGGTCGGGCTGACGAGGGTCAGCGCGCCGGTGCGCTCGTTGTAGAGGGCCATGTTCTTGGAGAAGGAGCTGGCAACGAGGAAGTCGATGCCCGCCGCGGCAAATTTTTCAGCCGCGTCACGATCGGCTTCGAGACCGTCGCCGAACCCTTGGTAGGCGAAGTCGAGGAAGGGCGTCCAGCCCTTGGAGACGGCAACCGCCAGCACCTGATCCCACTGGTCGGCGGAGAGGTCGATGCCGGTCGGGTTGTGGCAACAGACGTGCAACAGCACGATATCGCCCGCCGGGACAGCTTCCAGCGCAGAAAGCATACCGTCGAAATCGACCCCCTTGGTTGCAGGGTTGTAGTAGATATAATCGTTGATCGCAAATCCGGCGGCCGCGAAGATGCCCTTGTGGTTGGCCCAGGTCGGGGCACTGACCCACAGGGTGGCATCGGGCTTGAATTTCTTTAGCAAGTCCGCACCGACACGCAGTGCACCCGTTCCGCCCGGGGACTGGATGGTGGCCGCGCGGCCGGAGGCGACCACTTCGCTGTCCGCGCCAAAGAGCAGTTTTTGGACGTTGGCGGCATAGGCCGGGTCCCCAGAAATGGGCAGGTAGCCTTTGGTGGCCTGGGTTTCGATCAGCGCCTTTTCGGCGGCCTTGATGCATTTTAGAACGGGGGTCGTGCCCTGGTCATCCTTGTACACGCCTACGCCGAGATTGACTTTCGAGGGATTGGCATCCTTCTTGAAGGCTTCGGTAAGCCCAAGGATTGCGTCGGCCGGTGCCGCGTCGATTTCTTTCCACATATTTCTTCTCCGTAATGCGTAACCAAAAATTATGTCTTGTCCGGAAATAGGTTGTCACTTTGGAACGGAGAACCAAAGTGAAAAAGAGCACAACAATAAGGCATAGTGAGGCATTTAAACGCCAGAACTACTACTAAGGGCCGGAAAAAGCGGGCTCGCCGGGAGGTGGACGCCGATCTGGTCGAAGAGCTGGTTCGTTGTTCTTCGGTTCCCTCAGAGTTCCTGCGTAATTTTTTCAACGAGGTACGCCTCGATCACATCGCCTGCTTCGAAGTTGGTAAAGTTGTCCGGACGAATGCCACACTCCTGCCCTTGGCGGACTTCGGAAGCCTCGTTTTGGAAACGCTTGAGCGAACCGATCAATCCTTCGAAAAGGATGTCCCGTCCACGCTTGATGCGAATGCTAGCCTTCGCGGAAACACGCCCGCTCATCACCATGCACCCGGCAATCTTGCTCTTCTTGCTGAGCTCGAATACTTCACGGATTTCCGCCTCACCGATCACCTGCTCGCGCAGTTCGGGTTCGAGCAGCCCCTTCATGGCGCTTTCCACCTCATCGATGAGTTCATAGATGATACTGTACAGGCGGATTTCAACGCCCTCGCGCTTGGCGGCCGCGATTGTCCCGTTCTCTTTGCCCGCGTGGAAACCAAGTATGATTGCATCCGAGGCGCTGGCCAGCATTACATCGTTTATGGTAACGTTTCCGACGTCGTTGGAAATAATCTTGAGCTCAACCTTGTCGCTCTTGATCCCTTTCAAGGAATGCTCAATTGCCTCGAGGGATCCCTGCACATCGGCTTTGATGATAACCTTGAGCTCTTTCTTTTCGATCGAAGCCGCTTCGCCAAACAGGTCGTCGAGCGACATCTTCTTCGGCGCAGCCCCCTCCAGCGTTTGCGTACGTTCCGCCTGCTGCATCTCTTCGGAAATCGCCTTGGCCTCCCGGTCGGTCGGCATCACCTGGAACTCGTCGCCGGCACCCGGAACACTGGTGAGTCCGAGAATCTTCACCGCCGTCGATGGCCCTGCCGAACGAACCTTCTTTCCCTGATCGGTGATGAGTGCCTTGACACGTCCCCAGTACAGACCGCAAACCACGCTGTCGCCCACCTTAAGGGTTCCGCCCTTCACGAGCAGACTGGCGGTCGGCCCCATGCCGGGCTCCATCTGGGCCTCTACAACAAAGCCGTTTGCCGGCTTGTTGGGATTGGCTCTCAGCTCAAGCATTTCTGATTCGAGAATGATGCGCTCAAGAAGCCCGTCGATTCCCTCGCCGGTCATCGCGCTGACCGGGCAGCAACCGATCGAGCCGCCCCAGTCCTCCACCATAATCTCATTTTCCTGAAGCTGCTGTTTCAGGCGCTCGGGATTTGCGGAACGCAGATCCATTTTATTCATTGCGATGATAATGCAGACTCCCGCCGCTTGCGCATGCTTGATGGCCTCGATCGTCTGCGGCATTACGCCATCGTCTGCAGCAACCACCAGCACCGCGATGTCGGTCAGGTTTGCGCCGCGCGCGCGCATCGCCGTAAAGGCGGCATGACCCGGTGTGTCGAGAAACGTAATCTTGTGATCGTTGAGTTCAACCGTGTACGCGCCGATATGCTGCGTAATCCCGCCGGACTCGCCCGATACCACCTTGGTGTCTCGAATCTGGTCGAGCAATGAGGTCTTGCCGTGGTCGACATGCCCCATGAATGTGACGACGGGCGGACGCGGGAGTAAAGTGTCCGGGGAGTCCGGGGCCTCCTTGGCTTTCTTCATGGCAACTTTTTTCGACTTCGGTTGCGGCGCCGGGGCTTTTTTCTTTTCCTCCTTACGAACGACAAATCCATGTTTCGCGCCGATCTCCTTGGCGATCTTCAGGTCGATCTCCGCATTGATAGAGGCGAAGATATTCATCTTCATCAACTCAGCAATCACCTGGTTCGGCTTCATGTCCATCATCTGGGCAAAGTCCTTGACGATGACCTTCGGCTTCTTTAGTTCGATGACGCTGGAGTCTACGGAATCGTCTTCCCTCGCCGGCGCCTCTTCGGCGGCAGCGGCAGGTTTCTTCTCCGCATCGTCGACCGATTCTTCGGCGGGGGCTTCCGGCTCCGGTGTTTCGGCTGGAACGTTTTCA
Organism: Kiritimatiellales bacterium; assembly: GCA_030625905.1. Taxonomy (GTDB): domain Bacteria; phylum Verrucomicrobiota; class Kiritimatiellia; order Kiritimatiellales; family Pontiellaceae; genus Pontiella. Next base: position 8,730 of record DAOUQA010000025.1, read on the forward strand.
GCACGCGCCGCCTCGATCGAGGCATAGCCCAGCTCGTCGCAAACCTGTGAAACCTGTTCATCGGTGAGCTCGGCGTCGACACCATCAACGGCAATATCAATGTCCTGTAGAATTTCGATGAGCTCCTCGGCGGAGACTTCTACATCTTTGGCTACTTCGTGGAGTTTCATCATTCTTCTATCTCACCATGTTCTTGTGTGTATGCTACTTCGGCGGCATGCCAAATGGCCTGTGCCTGGTCGGAGGAAATCTCCTCGATGGCCTCTAGGTCGGACAGGTCGGCGGCAAGGATTCCTTCCAAGGTCAGGAAGCCGGCAAAGACCAGATGTTCCGCAAACTCGTCGCCGATGCCTTCGATGGCGGCCAGTTTGGTTACGGCAACCGCGACGCGCTCTTCGAAGTCCATGCTTTCTTCGTCCTTCTGGATATCGACGCGCCAGCCGGTCAGCTTGGAGGTCAGGCGTGCGTTTTGCCCGCGTTTGCCGATCGCCAGCGAAAGCTGATCCGGCTCTACCGTGACGGTAACGGTCTGCGTCTCCTCGTCGGCCTCCACATGCTTCAGGCGGGCGGGTGCCAGCGCGTTGGTGATCAGCGTATTGATGTCGTCGCTCCATCGGACAATATCGATTTTCTCGCCGGAGAGTTCGCGCACAATATTCTTCACGCGCATGCCACGCATGCCAACGCATGCGCCGACCGGGTCGACACGATCGTCGTGCGAAATCACCGCCACCTTGCTGCGATATCCCGCCTCGCGGGCAATGCCCTTGATCTCCATGGTGCCGTCGGCAATTTCCGAAACCTCGAGTTCGAACAGGCGCCGCACAAAATCGGGATGGCTGCGCGACAGGACAATCTCCGGCCCGCGCTCGCGCTCGTGTACCGCCACGATGTAGGCGCGGACGCGTTCGCCCATTTCATACTCCTCGGTCGGAACACGTTCCTTCGACGGCATGACGGCTTCCGCACGGTCGATGTCGATGATCACGTCGCTGCGGTCGAAGCGGATAACGCTTCCCGTAACGATTTCGCCGGAACGATCCTTGAATTCTTCAAAGACGCGTTCTTTTTCCGCCATGCGGATCTTCTGCATGATGGTCTGCTTGGCGGTTTGTGCGGCAATGCGGCCAAGGCCGCGCGGGGTTGATTCGATTTCGGTGCCGTCGGAAAGGGTTTTATACGCCTTGATCTCAAAAGTTTGACGATTGATTTCGAGCCGCAGGTGGTCGTCCTCCAGCTCCGCCTTTTCAGTGGCACTTTGCAGGGCCGACTCGATCGCCGTGATAATGACCTCGCGCTCGACGCCCCGCTCACTTTCCATATATTCAACAACGGCTTTCAACTCTGCAGGATTCATTTCCCACCTCCTTCGCAAACCTTCGACATTTTCAAATAACCCGCTCTATAGAGAACAAAAGAGCGGGCAATGCCCACTCTTATCCAGAGCCAAAACTATCAACAATCGGGGGAATCTACCGCCCCGCCCCCACCCCGTCAAGTGGCAATCCGCGGAAATCCGCGCCGGGTACGCCCACAAAAAAGCCCGGAAATCCATCCGGGCTTTTGTCGGCTCGTCGTCGGGCAGGCTTATTGCATGTCCATGTCGTCCAGTATATCCAGTGCGGTTTTCGATGTAGCTTTTTCACTACCGGCTTCCGGAGCCACTTCCTCAGAAGTTGATGCCGCAGGAACCGGCGCCCCAAGTGACCGCATATTTTTCTTAAACTGTTCAAAGTCGGCCGTCAGCTTGTCGTGCTTTCCCTGAAGTACAGCCAAGGCGGTTTCCAGCTCGCTGCTCCGATCCTCCGCCATTTCCTTGGCGGACTTGGTGGAAGCAAGATCGCCTTCAAGTTCCGAAACCTTGCCCTTTTCGTCGGCCAGGGCCTTGGCGGCAACGGCGTCCTTTTCCTCTAGGTTCGAAATGCGTTTCTCGGCATCGTCCAGTTCGATCCGTTTACTATTAAACTTTCCCTGCTCGGCTTTCAATAGTGATTCCGTATCGGCGATCTTGCCTTTTAATGTTTCGGCTTCCGCCCAGGCGGCATTAAGTTCCCCAATTTTGGCCTCGTATTCTTCCTTCGGCACACCGCATCCAACCAGTAGGCCAATCGCACCCCCGACAACTACCATCATCACAATTCTCTTCATCAACATCTCCTTATTCCTTCCTGTTATCAGTGAATACTACCCCGAAGAACACAGCTACTATATAAACGCACATTTATTAATTCAATCCCTCTTAAGGGAAATAATTCCAACCGGTGTTCGCAAGGGTTTTGGACAAAACCAAGTCGGAATGCAAGCCTTTGTTAGCATTCTTAATGCCAACCAATCTATTTTGCCGCCTCGTCTGGCACCGAGGGTCCCTATTTATTAGCGATTACTGGATGGCTTGACATATTCGGCCACATCCTTACTATTCCCCAATGATTTCCAGTATCGGCCATGCACTTGCCGTATTAGGCGGATATAAGGGCACTGGAGTAGGACATGAACGGAAAAACCCCACTCTTTGGGAAAACCCTCTCCGAACTGCAAGCGCTGGTTGCTTCGTATGGATGGCCGAAGTTTGCCGCCAGGCAGATGGCCGACTGGCTGTACGGGAAGGAAATTTCATTAATCGATGAAATGAGCAACCTTTCAAAAAAGGCCCGCGAGCTGTTGAGCGAACACCATACCTTCGGCCTCGCCGAGCCGGTCGAGGTAAAGACCAGCACCGACGGTACAAAAAAATACCTGTTCCCCGCCGGGCACGACCAATTTATCGAGACGGCCATGATCCCCTTCAAGGATCGGAAGACGGTCTGTGTCTCCACGCAGGTGGGTTGCAAGATGGGCTGCCTGTTTTGCATGACCGGGAAGCAAGGCTTCCAGGGGCAGCTTACCGCCGGGGAAATCGCCAACCAGATCCGTAGCATCCCGGAATGGCGGGAGGTCACCAATATCGTCTACATGGGCATGGGCGAGTCGTTCGACAACCTCGACGAGGTGCTCAAAAGCGTCGAGATCCTGACCGCCGAATGGGGCTATGCCATGAGCCCGCGGCGCATCACGGTTTCATCGATCGGCATCGTTCCCGGCCTCATCCGCTTCCTAGACGAATGCGAGGCGCATTTGGCCATCAGCCTGCACACCCCCTTCCCCGAAGAGCGCCAGCAGCTGATGCCGGTACAGATTGCCTATCCCCTGGACGACGTTATCGAAGAGGTTCGCAAACGGGACTTTGGCGGGCAACGCCGCGTCTCGTTCGAATATATTGTCTTTGGCGGGTTCAACGACACGCCCCGCCATGCGAAGGAGCTATCGCGGCTTCTGACCGGCATCAAATGCCGCATCAACCTCATCCGCTTCCATCCCATCCCCGGGACCCCGCTGCAGGCCACCGACGAAATAACCTTGCAAGCGTTCAAGGATCAACTGAACAACAAAGGCCTCCTCACCACCATCCGCACCTCGCGCGGGCTCGACATCGATGCCGCCTGCGGCCTGCTTTCCACTCAGGCGCTTGCAATCCGCTCTGGGAACCCTTAATAATCGCTCGTTTTCAACCCCGACCATGGAGCCCCCATTATGAAAATGACTGGCTTAATTCTATGTACGACCCTGCTGCTTTCCGAAGCGCCAGCCAAGGTGGATTCCGATAAATCGATTCCAAAAAAAGACTACTGCGTGAGCGAGCAAATCGGGACGGCTCAGCTTGGTCGCATCAGCCAAATCACCATGGGGGCGGATGACACTCTCTACGCCTTGGCAAGCAACGGAAAGGTGATGGCTTTCGACGTGGACGGCTCGCTGGCAACAACGATTGAAACGGGCATGGAAAACACGACGGCCATTGCGGTATCGGCGGATGGCAACGTCCATGTCTTCGCCACGTTGACCAAAGCCAAGAAGGTAAAGTCGGGCGCCCGCATGCGCACAGTGCAGGTTCCCATCGGTGTCGAATGCGGAACATTCGATCCCACTGGGAAACCGCTGGGAAAGAAGCTGCTCGACAACCTGAAATCTGCCAAGACCGCTCATTTTGTCGGCGACACGCTGGTGGTGGCCGACCTCTCCGCGCGGGCGCTGATCTTCATGGAGGCCGAATCGCTGGAGGAGACCGGTCGCATTAAAAAGGGCCTGCGGCTGTGCTGCGGCATCTTTGATTTTTGCGAGGCGCCGGACAACACCATTGCCATCTCCAACCTCGGTGCGTTCAAGCTGCAACGGTTCGAGCTTGATGGGAAGTTGATTTCGGAGTTTGGAAAGCGCGGGCGCGGGATCGACGATTTCCAAGGATGCTGCAACCCGGTCAGCGCGGGTTATCTACCCGATGGCCGCATCGTAACCGTCGAGAAGGATCCGACCCGTATCAAGATCTACGACGCCAATGGAAAGAACGCCAAAAAGATCGAGGGGGTCGAGGAGTTGGTCAAGGGCTGCAGCTTCATCCCGGTAGCGGTCGATAGCCTAGGTAGCATATACCTTGCCTCTGACACCAAGGGCTACATCGTCAAATGCGTACCGCAGGACTAGAACGGAAATTTAGACTGGATAACAGGATGATCAGGATATTTAGAAACCAAGAAAACAATCCCGTTCATCCTGTTATCCGGTCAAAAAAAGGAGTCGCCATGCGTAATACCATCATTGCAACTGGACTGGCGCTGCTTTGCGGGTGCGCCTCGAACAAGCCACTGGAATTAAGACTGGCGGTCAACGATATCTACTGCATGGATACCGCCTGCTCCTGCGTCCACGATGTCGCGGCGCGCACCTATCCCCAAGCCCTGAAAAAGCTCAAGTCGGAATACGGCCTTGATTTGCAGCTCGTCTACTTTACCGAAACCTACCAGCTTGAAGACGCCATTGCTTCGGGCGAATATGACGGGGCGCTGTGCAAGCCGTGGTATGCCTTGCGGCACGAAAAAGAGGCCGGCGCGGACTTTCGGCGCATCGTGGACGTGCTCGATCCAAACAACAACCGCTGGCTGACCGGCACCCTCATTGTTCCGGTCAACTCCCCTATCCAAACCTTGGAAGAGCTGAACGGGAAGCACCTCTACATCGGCCAAGCCGACGCCTACGAAAAGCACCATGCCGCAAAAAGGCTGCTGGAACAAAAAGGCATCAAGCCCGCCAAGATTGATACCCATGCCAGTTGCGGCGAAAACATTGGCGTGTTGCTCGACGGCGAGGCGGATGCCGCCGTGGTGAGCGACTATGCGCTTTCGGCCGACTGCGCTGCGGACTTTGCCAAGCCGGAGGATTTCCGGATATTGGCACAGACCGAAAAGATCCCGCTCACTTCCCTGATGCTGGACATGAACAAGGTTGCCGAAGCAGATGCCCGGAGGCTGACTGCGGCACTGCTAGCTCTCTCCGGCTCAAATGCACCCGAAACCCTGCTGGGCAACGGGTTTGTCGAGCCCTCCCCGTGGAACCCACCGGAGCTGGAGAAAACCCCATGAAACATTCGCGAAGGAACCATCTCAAGGGTGCAGGCAACTTGCTTGGTGCCGCCGTACTCGGTGCCACCACCTGGCGCCTCTTTTCGCCGCCAGCGGAGGATGCCGAATTCATTGCGCAGGGTCGCCGCTTCGCGTGGCAGATCGATCCTGACAAGTGCCAATACTGCGGCCTGTGCGCTACCACATGTGTGCGCAAGCCCTCGGCGGTAAAAGCCGTCAACGATCCCAAGAAATGCTCCAACTGCGTCGTCTGCTACGGCCACATCTCCGACTCCCACATCGAGTCGGAAAAGATCGACTCCGAGGGCGCGCGCGTCTGCCCGTACGATGCCGTCACGCGGATAAACTTTAGCGGCGGTCCCGACGGGATGTTCCTCTACGCACAGGATCCGAAAAACTGCGTCGGCTGCGCCAAGTGCGTGAAACGCTGCAACGAGCACGGCACCCAGTCCATGTTTTTGATGATCCGCCCCGACCTCTGCCTCGGCTGCAACGAGTGCTCCATCGCCGTCGCCTGCCCGTACGATGCCATCGAACGCATCCCGCGCGAGCCGGTCGACGACTATCGCGGCGACTACCTCTTCGACAGTACCTATTATATGGGGGAAGGTGCTTGATGCGGCCCGGCAAAATCCATCCACAGATTTCACAGATTACACAGATGGAAGAAAAAATCTGTGCACATCTGCGTAATCTGTGGACAACCCATTTCTGATGAATGGCAAAACTGGTGGCGATAGATGCAAAAATTTAAGAGATACACGGCACTCGTCTTCGTTCTGGCTCTTGCCCCGTTCTGCGCGGCTTTCGCACAGGAGTCGGAAGAATGCCATCGCCCCCCGACGCAGGAGATGGCCGACTACAAGGAGGCGTATGTTCCGCAGGAGTTTTCGTTTGAATCCTTCAACTGGGAGATGGCCGACGTTGCCGTATTGGCCATTCTGCTGACGCTCGCCGCCCTGCTTTCATTAAAACACCAGCTCAAGTGCCGCTTCACGGCGCTGAGCGTGGTCGGCCTGCTCTACTTCGGCCTCTTCCGCGGCGGCTGCATCTGCCCGGT
>DAOUQA010000219.1 GCA_030625905.1 Kiritimatiellales bacterium
GCCGGGATGGTGACGCGGTAGCGGATTTTGGGGCGGGACGATTCCAAGGCATGGAAAATCTTTTCGGCCACGGCCTCCGGCGGAAGGCGGAAGTGGTCTTCACCCATGCCGCCATTGCGGCGCTTCTCGAAATATTGCTTGTAGGCCGCACCGAACTTCGACCTTTCCGTATCCAACCGCTCCTCCCCCTGCCCCGCGCAATTAGTCGAAAAACGGGTGCTGATCGGCCCCGGCTCCACCAGCGAAACACCAATGTGATCCTGCGAAAGTTCCACCCGCAGCGCGTCGCTCACAGCCTCGAGCGCAAACTTGGAGGCCGAATAGATGCCCATGAACGGCAGGGCAAGTCGCCCCACCACAGAACTAATGTTCACAATCCGGCCATAGCCCTGCCCGCGAAAAATGGGAATAAGCTTGTTCGTCAGTTCCTGCAGACCAAACAGGTTCACCTCAAACTGGTGGCGCATTGCGTCGCGCGATAGATCTTCGATGGCACCCGGCATACCAAACCCCGCATTATTCACCACCGCACCCAGCGTTCCGGCGGTCTTTCCCAGCACCTCCTCAACAGCGGCATCAATCGATTCGCTGGAACGCACATCCAACTCAACCGCCTCGAAACCCGCTTTCCGGAGTGCTTCAAGATCCTCCGCCTTCCGCGCCGTCGGGAAAACCTTCCAGCCCCTGGAACGCAGCATCTCCGCCGTCGCCCGCCCGATCCCCGACGAGCAACCCGTCACCAGCACCGACTTGTTTTCAATAGCTTGGAATTTCATTTTTTCCTTTTCCTCATCCGTTTCCGCTGGTTCCGGGATCCAACGATCTGGCTTATTCGCTTCAAGTTTTCCCTCTGACGGGGAGGCAACATGCGTTTAATGCCCGGCGGATCCAACGCCGTATTTGCGATATGTTCGTTATAGTACAGCATGAACTTTTGCATATCGGCCTCGTCCGTCATGTTGATAGATATCGAATTTCATGCTATCTCCATTGTTTACGAGTAGAACTCCCCTGCCGGGGCATAGATTGCTATTAAAAATACTCTGCCCGATCCAATATAGCCTTTGTTTTGCATTGGTTTAATTTTTTGTAGCCCACCGTCCTTCAGTGGTGTAGTGCGGGGTTGCCGTTCCTTTCTGTCACTGCTGTCGTTTCGACAGCCTCGCTTCGCGTCCCGTCTGCGGGAGCGCGCTCCATCAGAATGGACGCGAAGCGAGGCTTCCCGCAGGGAAGCAGTGACCAAAGGGAATGGCAACCCCGCACCACATCTGCTAGCATCAGGCCATCGGATTGTGGCATTATTTAGCTGCACTATCATTCATACAGCTCCGAAAGCAGGTGGAAGGTGTAGCCTTGGTTTTGGAGGGTTTGGTAGCTGTCGCGGATGGCGGCGGCAGTCTCCTCGCTCCAGATGTGGCCAATGGCAATGACATAGCCGTTTTCCCGCGCCTTGGCCACCGTGCTTTCCCATGCCCGCCGAACCGTTTGGCGATCCTGCTGGATATCGAGAAAAACATCCCGCGCCTCGAGATGGACATGCTCCCGCCCCGCCACACGCGGCACAACGGAGTTGTAGGCTGTTTTACTATCGAGAAAATAAAGTCCATGCGCCCGGCAATAGTGCAATACCTCGGTCATCAACTTCTCATTTTCCGTAACCCGCGATCCCATATGGTTGTTCATCCCCACCGCTCCACGAACCGATGCAAGGTTCCTGTCGAGAATTTTTTCAATCTCCTCCGGCCGTGCCGCATTGCGGATCGCACCAGGTCCTGTATCGCTCTCCGTATTATAGGCCTCCATCGGCTGGTGCAGGATCATTTCCTTGTCGGCATGGCGCCGGATTTCCGCGCACACCGCCTTTGTCTCCTGGAGATGCGGCAGCACCGCGATGGTCATTGGAACTGGCAGTTCCAGAAACTGCCGCGCTTCAAACGCATCCAGCCCGGCGTCATCGATTACCAGGAAGATTTGCTTCTGGCGAACCACCGCCGGATGCGAGGCACGGTGATGCGGTTTCGGAACCCGGCACCCACACAGCATCAAAAACGATAGACCTAAAACAGCAAGCCGACTCATCAACACTTTCCTTCATTAACCACGGAATACACCGAATACACGGAACGTTCCTGAATACCTTTTTCCGTGTATTCGGTGTATTCCGTGGTCATTACTTCACCCGTTCAGATTTAAACGATAGTCCTGCCCGCCGCCGAATTCCAGGATGCGCTGGACATGCTTTCCAAGGATATCGGCTTCGAGGTTGACCTTCGTACCAACCTTGAATTCCGCCATGTCGGTTTCCTGGATCGTGTGCGGAATAATGTGAACGATGAACCCCGTATCGGTCAGCTCGGCTACCGTCAACGAAATGCCGTCAATGGCGATGGAACCCTTGTAGACCATCAGCATCAGCATGTCGCGCGAACACTCAACCGTAAACTTAAAGTCGCGCCCGACCTCCTCGATCTTCGCCACTGTTCCAGTGTTGTCGACGTGGCCGGTAACAATGTGCCCACCAAGCGTGTCGCCCAGCGCCAGCGCCTGCTCTAGGTTCACCAGATCACCCGGGGCCTTTTCTCCCAGATTGGTCTTGTCGAACGTTTCGCCGAGTACGTCGAACATCAACTTGTCGCTGTCCATGTCCGCCACGGTCAGGCAGGTGCCGTTCACGGCAATGCTGTCACCCAATCCGACCGGCCGATCGAACGGACGGCTCGGCACCATCGTAATGCGCCCCGCCTGCGGTGAGCCCGGTCGATCCGCCGTGCCTTCCATCTTGATGTCGGTAATATTTCCCAGCCGCTGCACAATTCCTGTAAACATGGTTTTCTCCTTTCCTGTTGCGTAATTTGTAATACGTAACTCGTAATTATTGCCACTCACTTCGTTCGGTTGCTTTCGTTCCTCAAGCCTCGCTTCGCGTCTGCCTAAAAATCGTGCTGCCTGGAAACGGCCCGGAGCAATACATCCGCCCCCAGCTGTTCTACGGATTTAAACTTCACGTTTTCCACATCGGAGATCAAACCGCCGGTTTTTCCAAAGTTGGGAAGGCCATCTGTACCCATCAGCTTCGGCGCAACAAAGAAGGCAAATTCATCGACCAGCCCCCCTTCAACCAACCCGGCGGCAAGCTGTCCGCCCCCCTCGCAAAGCACATGCATTACATCATATTTCTCTGCCAACGTTTTCAATACGTCCATCAATGAATCCGCCTGAAGGGATGCAAGAGGGGTGCGTCAGGGAAAAACGGAAATAACGGATTAGACGACAGCCACCAATAAAGAAAAAAAAAAAATAAAAAAAGC
>DAOUQA010000184.1 GCA_030625905.1 Kiritimatiellales bacterium
CGTGCTCCGGCATGTTTACCGCCAATTCCATGAACTGCCTGTGCGAAGCCATCGGCCTCGCGCTTCCGGGCAATGGAACTATCCTTGCGCTTGATCCGCGCCGCCACGATCTCTGGAAGGCCGCCGCCAAGCGCGCGGTTGAAATGGCCAAGGCCGACGGTCCGCTTCCGCGCGATATCGTTACGCAGGAGTCGCTCGACAACGCCTTTGCGCTCGACATGGCCATGGGCGGCAGCACCAACACTGTCCTGCACACGCTGGCGATCGCCAACGAGGCGGGGGTTGAGTATGACCTCGCCCGCATCAACACCGTGTCCAAGAAATGCCCGAACATCTGCAAGGTTTCGCCATCGTCGAGCTACCACATCGAGGATGTCGATGCGGCGGGCGGTATCAGCGCCATTCTGGCGGAAGTCGCCAAGAAGGATGGCCTGCTGAACCTCGACTGCATTACGGTCACCGGAAAAACGCTCGGCGAAAATATTGCTGGATCCGAAAGCAAGGACGAGGCCTGCATCCACAAGATTGAAGCCGCCTACAGCGAAACCGGGGGTCTCTCCATTCTTTGGGGAAATCTCGCCGAGGGTGGCTGCGTAGTCAAGAGCGCGGGCGTTGATCCGAAGATGCTCGTACACACCGGGCCGGCCGTGATCTTTGAGTCGCAGGAGGAAGCCTGCGAAGGCATCTTGGCGGACAAGGTGAAGGCGGGCGACGTGGTCGTTATTCGCTACGAGGGGCCCAAGGGCGGCCCCGGCATGCAGGAAATGCTTGCGCCGACTTCCTATATTATGGGGCAGGGGCTGGGCGAGAGCGTGGCGCTGATCACCGACGGCCGTTTTAGCGGCGGCACGCACGGCGCGTGTATCGGCCACATTTCGCCGGAAGCCGCCGAGGGCGGAACCATCGGCCTGATCCACGAGGGTGATATCATCGAGATCGACATTCCCAACAACAAGCTGTCCGTTCAGCTGTCCGACGAGGAGCTTGCCGAGCGTCGGAAGGATTGGACGGTGCCCGCGCCGCGCTTTACCAGCGGCTGGCTCTCGCGCTATGCTAAAATGGCCACTAACGCCAGTAATGGCGCGGTGCTGGAAGGCTAGCGCAGCATTCGCCGCTGAATTGAATATTGAATCCGCCTATACCAAGGCTACGGCGGGATAAGCAAGGAATGTTGAATGAGGAAATTTCTGCGATACGGGCTTGTTGCAATGCTGTTTCTTGTGGCACTGGATGCTTCTGGGGGTAAGCTGGGGAATTTTGCGGAGAAAGCAACCGGAAAGACTCCCAAGTCCGAGAAGAAGAAATCCCCCCCTTCCGAAGATATTGCCTCGTCCGCCTTTGGGTCGGGAACCTATCCTTCGTCTGACGGTGGGGATAGTTTTTTGGGTGGATTTTGGAGCTGGTTGGTGGCCGCACCGTTTCAATACCGGCAGGATGATCCAGCCGCCTCCATGTCGCAGGACGAAGGCGATGAAGGCCGAGCGAATGGCCGTCGTTTTCTTTTTCCCCGGCACGAGTTGGGGCAGGCAACGGTGCCTTATGCCCGTTTCGACTATCATTGGCAGTATGTTGATTCGGATATCGATGCAAGCGATGTGCGTATTGAACTGGGCTACAAGGTGCTGGCCTTCCATGCCCGAACCACGATGTACGATGATCCATTTGAGGATGAAAAACTGGACATTAACCAGTATTACGGCGTTTTGCGTTATGGCGGCTACCGTCCGGATTTTGTGCCGGGAACCTTTGAGTTCGGCACGGGCTTTGGGGCTGCTCAGATGAAGTATGAATATCCTGCTGGTACAGAGGAAGGTACCGGAGATCCATATCCCGCCGGTACAATCAGAGACACCGCCTTTGCGTGGACCATTCTCCTGAAATACTACCCGGTGGAGTGGTTGGGCCTGGAGTTTCGCCCGGCTTGGTATTCTTTCGATGAAAGAGTTGGTGACTATGATCTCTCCGCCAGCCTAGGCTGGCGTTATGTACAGTTTCGCGGCGGCTATCGCTGGCTAAAGACCAGAGGTGAGAGACTTGACGGCCCTTACGCGGGGGTTTCGGTTTCATTTTAGAAGGGTCTTGGAGCGGTGGGAAGCGACTTGTCGCACCGTAGTCTTTCGAAGGTGGAAGCGCCATACCGCTTTTGCGCACGAAAAGCGGTGTCGTCCGCTGGTTGCCACAGCACCCCGGAATGTTATAAAGTCCTTCCGTTAATGAAGCCGCAGGAGGATGGATATGGCAAAGAGATTAGTTGAGCGGATCAAGCGGTTTCTAGATTTTCTCCAACATGATCTTTGGCGGATCGATTTGGTGCACGACTCCAAGTTGCATGCCTTCGGGGTCGAGACATTGCGTGTTACCCATCTCGTTTTCAAGGGCGTGAAGGATGACAACTGCAAGCTGCACGCCTCCTCCCTGACCTATGCGACCCTTATGGCGATGGTGCCGTTTTTTGTGATTCTGTTTTCTATTTCCAGCGTGATTGGTTTTACAGCCGCCAAAGAGAGCTTGTTGGAGTGGTCTGCGGAAATGCCGCAAGTTCAGGGTTTCGTTGAAAGCCTGATTGCGATGGTTGAAAAGGTTGATATGGCGGCGCTGGGGGTGTTTGGCGGCGTGATCTTCCTGTACATCATCTTTAAGCTACTGAATGGGATCGAAGAATCGTTCAACCAGATATGGGGAGTTAAATCCTCTAGAACGATTGCGGATAAGGTGCGGAACTATCTGGCGGTATTGGTCGTCACGCCCGTCCTTATGCTTTTGGCGAATTTCCTGTCGTTGAAATTGGTGGCCTTTTCAGGTCAGGTTTTGTGGTTGGGTCCTTTCATCAAGACGGCTCTCCAGCTGGCGCCGATACTGATTCTGACGCTCGCGTTTGTGGCGGTTTTTATGTTTATCCCGAATACGCGGGTCATGTTCCGTGCCGCCTTGATCGGTGGATTCGCCAGCGCATTTTTGGCGATCATTCTACAGGTTTTAATGGTGAAGGTCGGGATAGGAGTCACCCGGCTAAGCGCCATCTACGGAACCATCGCCTATATCCCGATTTTTCTTTTCTGGCTGCAGATGAGCTGGACCATCCTGTTGTTCGGGGCGGAGCTGGCCTTCGCCATCCAAAATCGCGACACCTATGCCGAGGAGCAGGCCGCTGTCCGCGCCAGTATGGTTTCCAAGCTTTGGGTCGCCTTTTCCGTGATGCAGGAGGCCGTGCGTGTTTTCCAAGGTTCGGAAGCTCCCCTCGATTCTGTGGCCTATGCCCGTGCAAACAACATTCCGATCCGTCTCATGAACGAGGTGGTCGAGGTGCTAAGCCGTGCCCGGTTGCTGGGTTCCGTCGCGCCGGAAGGGCAGGGTGGCTATGCCCTGCTACAGGCACCCGAGCGTGTCACCGCCAAGAAAATCTATGATCTCATGATCACCGATGGTTCGTCTCCGGAAGACCTAGGCTTGGTCAAGGATCTCATCACCGACGAGGTTCTTTCGACGGTTGATATCAGCCTTGACGAAACCCTCGATCCCATCACCCTCCGCAAGTGTTTCGACGAGGACAAATAACTCACACCAAGCCACAAAGTACCCCTCCCTTTTCTTCCTTAGTGGCTTTGCGGCTTTGTGTGAAAACTATTCCAGTCAGGTTTATTTCATATGAGTCAGAACTCTTTCATAAACAAGTCTTTCGTGTATTGTTCCTGTTTTAATGTATATACATGGAGGAAAGAAAAATGACTGAAAATGAAATAGGTAAGATTGTTGTGGATTGTGCAGTGAAGCTACACATGGAATTAGGGCCAGGACTTCTGGAGTCGGTATATGAGGTGTTGTTGGCTCATCGACTGGAAAAACGCGGACTGAAAGTGGAGAGGCAAGTACACATTTCGATCGAATATGACGGTATCCGGTTTGATGAAGGATTTCGTGCGGATCTCATTGTTGAGGGCAAGGTTTTGTTGGAATTGAAGTCTGTGGAGCAGACGACGAAAGTCCATAAGAAGCAAGTGCTCACCTATCTCAAGTTGACAGATATCAAACTTGGCTATTTGCTGAATTTTGGCGAATCCCTGATGAAAGACGGAATACATCGGATTCTGAATGGGATTCTTGAATAGGGAATATTTTCACACGAAGCCACAGAGCCACTAAGAAACAATTATTTTAATCCATGGCCGCTTCGTGCCTTGGTGGCTTCGTGTGAGTCAAAATTCTTTCCTCGGATTCGGCGTTCCGATAGAGTGCGCCGATTATGAATTTC
>DAOUQA010000149.1 GCA_030625905.1 Kiritimatiellales bacterium
CGCAGCCGCTCGATATCGTCGAGCTTCAACATGCCGGAAACAAGGTTTAAGGCATTGGCCGCGCCGCAGGCCATACCGGTAATGATTGCTTCGGAAACATCCTTTCCGCGCGCCAGCTCTACCGCCATTCCCGCCGTGACTGCGTCGCCGCTGCCAACCGGATTGACCGCCTCGATCTTCGGCGGGAAGATTTCCAGCGTTTCGGAGTCATCGACGTAGAAGACCCTCCGGCTTCCACGCGTAATCAACACCGATTGTGCCCCGCGGTGGATCAGCTCACGACAAGCCGCCATCAAATCTTCGCCACCAACGGTCTCCAGCAATTCGACCTCGTTGATCTTTACGATAAACGGCTTGTGTTCCAGCGCCAGCAGCAACGGCTCGCCCGGCGCATCGAGGATCACACGACCGTCCTGCTCCGCCACCCTCTTGGCGATTTGCGCATAGGCATCGGAGGGAGCGCCGGCCGGAAGCTTCCCGGAAACCGCAACAACCGCCCCCGAAAGGTCCAGCGACCGGAAAAGCGCAACCATCCGGCTCCATTCATCAGCGGAGATCGGTGGCATCTCCTCCACCAATTCGGTGTTTTCCGGGTTGCCCGCCACCAGCAATGTTTGGCAAATGCGCGTTTCGCCGTCCACCTCCACATGCCGAAAGGTGACGCCCTCATTGTTCAGCATTTCTTCCAGCAGCCGTCCGTTTGCGCCGCCCGCAAAACCCACCAACTCCGGCTTCCCGCCCATCTGTGTTACCATCCGCGCCGTATTCGCGCCCTTCCCACCAATGCCGACGGTCACGCGAGCAGCACGGTTTACCCTCTCCTTTTCAAGCTGGTCGAATTCAATAATACGCTGTACGCATGGCGTAAAACCGCAACAGATAATGGGTTTCGACAAAGTATTCATGACGAGGATAAATTTACTGTAATTTCCCAAAAAATGATAGTAGACAAACCGGAAAATTCGGGTAAGTTATCCGCTCCTTTATTGGAAACGGTGGGGTAGCGAAGCGGTCAAACGCAGCAGACTGTAAATCTGCCCTCTTAGAGTTCGATGGTTCGAATCCATCCCCCACCACCATTTTCTTTGGGGACGATTAGCTCAGCTGGCTAGAGCACTGCCTTGACATGGCAGGGGTCGGAGGTTCAAGTCCTCTATCGTCCACCATTCTTCGCTCTCCGCTTTGCTCCGAGCTACGCCTCGGCACGCCAGCCTTGTATGGGTAGATGAAACAGATACCATGATGCACTCAGGCAGAGCGTTTGCAAGCAAGCGACTTTAAATAAAGGCAACACGCCCCACACCCTATAGACCGTTATTAATCGTCTTGTCTTCCCTTCGCCTTTCCGTTGGACTTTGACGATGATGGCGGGGAAGGCTTTCGTGGTTGAGCCACTTTTGGTGGCGGATTGGAACGATGTTGTTTTTCAGCGACTGCTTTGGAGGTGGATTGTTCGATGCGCTGTTTCGGGTCGTGGAAGGGTTACTGCGCTCCCGCGGCTGTTGAGGGGCCACACGTGGCGACGGCTTCGTTTTCTGGTCTGGCGACGACTGCGGCGGGATTGAACGATTGACGTTCTGTCCAGAAGGCTTCGTGACATCGAATTTCCGGTGGTCGGGTTTCTCTGCATTCCGCGTATTCGGGGAACCACTGCGATCCATTGTGTGATTGACCTGCCGTGTCTTTCTGGAGCCAGTTCCGCGAGATGAAGATGAAGGCGCGGCAGGACTTGAACGGGTTACAAACAGCGTGCGTTTATCCTGATCAAACCGTTCATATCGGTTGTCGTGCATGATTTTAGCTTTCTCATGGCGGATGGACACGGGATGGATTTTCTGCCGGGTAACCGCCGTGATATCGCGAGGCGGAATACCGGAATTGGTGATCCTCCGGTGTTTTTGGTCGTAATCGATTCCATGGGAAACGGAGGTGCGGTCATAAATCCGTCTTGCCTCATCTCTTCCGATCCGATGGCGCCAAGGTTTTGGATCGCAAAAATTCCGGGTTGCAACGAATGTGAACGCGCCGACATTCAATCCAAAGTCAAAGCCAAATCTTACCGTGCTGCCGCGATATACAAACCCGACGCCGGAGCGATAGACCGTGTAGGGCGGCAACGGCGCCCACCCGCAGTAGTCCCGCTCATGCCGCCAGCAGACCCACGACGGCGCCCAGATGGTGTCCGGCCACCAGCACCAACCATAGCGCGAATGGTTGAACCATCGACCATAGTGGAAGGTCGCCCAGCCCCACGAATAGTTGGATATCCAATACCATCCGTAATCGGTGTAGACCCAGTGTCCATTGTCGCAATAGGGTTGCCATCCGGAATTGTAGATGAGAACCGTCGGCCGCCAGCAACGGCCATACCCGTCGATCTCCACCCATACTCCGTACGGCGCGAGCGTATCGTTGAAATCCTCCTCCGTAACCTCTTCAGATTGCTCCTCAACGGAAGCTTCATCCTCGGCAGATTGCGATGTGCCCGATGAGATTCCCTCGTCAATCAATTGCCGGTCGCGCTCCATCGCGGCTTCAATGATTTCGGATGGCGCACCAAGATCGGTCAGGTAGATAATCTTGTCCGCGTCCAGATTGAAAAAACGGAGGGAATTGTTGATGTAGGCCAAAACAACACGCTGCTCCACGCCAGCCTGCACCATGCGAATCAGTTCGCCATAGGCACTGTCCGGATCAATCTCCGCCTGCAACAGACCCGCTGTATCCACCTGCATCTGGGCATTCGCGCTTTGTAGTGATTGAACACCAACCGGCACAATACACAGGCTGGCCAGCATTAGAATCAAACCTAGTGAACTTGTTTTTTTCACCTCGCACCCCCATTTCATCCGTTTGCAATCAACCCTGTTGAATCCTTTGACCTATTGTCGGGGAAAACATTCAAGGTTGGAAGCATTTTGTTATCACGCTTCGGCATGCCATTCTTGTATATATAGAGGAATAAATACCATGGCATTACTGAGTCTACAAAACCTGCACAAGGCCTTCGGTGGCCCGCAACTGCTGGATAACGCTACGCTGCAAATCGAGCGCGGCGAGCGCATCTGTCTGGTCGGGCGCAACGGTGAAGGAAAATCAACGCTACTGAAGATCGTTAATGGCGACCTCGAACCGGAGACTGGCGAAATCGTCCGCCAACCGGGTCTGAAGGTGCGCCGCCTTCGGCAGAATGTGCCGCATGAGGTGACAGGAACGGTCGAGGAATTGGTTTTTCAAGGGCTTGAGGATCCGCACGATGATTGGAACTCGCACCAAGCGGTCGATAAAGCCATTTCGCAGGTTGGGTTGGAAAACGCGGGGCGGTTCGATGAGCTTTCGGGCGGACAAAAGCGCCGCGTCCTGCTGGCGCAATCGCTGGTCTGCGATCCGGATATTCTCGTGCTGGATGAACCGACCAACCACCTCGACATCGAATCCATCCAATGGCTGGAAAACTTTCTGGGTCGCTACAAGGGCACGCTGCTGTTCGTGACGCACGACCGCACCTTCCTGCGCAAACTCGCCACACGTATTGTCGAGCTGGATCGCGGACAACTGAATTCATGGGCGTGCGACTACGACACCTATCTTAAACGCAAGCAGGTGCTGCTCGACGGCGAAACAGGGCAACGGGCGCAGTTCGACAAGAAGCTGGCGCAGGAGGAGGTCTGGATACGCAAGGGCATCCGGGCGCGGCGCACCCGCAATGAAGGGCGTGTCCGGGCACTGGAGCAAATGAGGTGCAACCGCAGCCAACGACGCGAACGGGCAGGAACCGTCAACATGCAGTTGACCGAAGCTGGACTATCCGGCCGCAAGGTCATCACTGCCAAGAATATTTCATACGACTACGACGGAATCCCGATTATCGAAAACCTGAGTACCAACATCATGCGCGGTGACAAGATCGGCATCATCGGCCCGAACGGCTGCGGCAAGACAACATTGATCAAAACCTTGCTTGGCGAGCTGGAGCCTAAGTCGGGATCGGTTGTGCACGGCACCAAGCTCGAGGTGGCCTATTTCGACCAGCACCGCGCCACGCTCGACGAAACAAAATCCGTGGCCGAAAACGTCTGTGCCGAAGAGACGATCACCATCGGCAACAGCAAGAAGCATGTACTCGGCTACCTGCAGGACTTCCTGTTCACACCCGACCGTGCGCGGCAGAAGGTTTCCGTGCTCTCCGGCGGCGAGCGCAACCGCCTGCTGCTGGCCAAGCTCTTCACCAAGGCCTCGAACATGCTCGTGCTCGACGAACCGACCAACGATCTCGATGCGGAAACGCTGGAACTGCTCGAAGAGCTATTGGCCAACTATGAGGGTACGTTGCTGCTCGTCAGCCACGACCGCTCGTTCCTGAACAACGTCGTTACCAGCACGCTCGTTTTCGAGAACGGCTCCGTCAACGAATATCCGGGGGGCTATGACGACTGGTTAAGCCAGCGGTCAGAAGTCAGAGATCAGAAACCAGAAAGTCAGAAACCTGCCGAAAAGCGAGAAACCACCCGGAAACTGAGCAACAAGGAGCGGGAGGAACTGGAAGGCCTGCCCAAGCTCATTGAACAGCTTGAGGCCGAGCAGGAAGCACTGCACGAAGCCATGTCCGACCCCAGATTCTACCAGAAGACAAAGGACGAAATCGCAGCAGCAAACACCCGCGCGGAGGAGATCCCGAAAAAACTTGAACATGCTTTTGAACGCTGGGAGGAACTGGAGGGCCTATAAGGCCGAACCACGGAATCATCGGTACTCCAACGCTTCAACCCTACAGTACGCTAAAATAGATTTCCTCGGCATCGGCGACCGTTACCGGGCGGGGGTTTGGATCCATAAGGCGCTCAATGCCGCAGGCAACTCGAGCCATCTCGGGAATGGCATCCTTGGTAGCCCCCGTAGAAGCCATCGAAGCCGGAATGTCCAGGTCTTGGGTGAGGGTTTCCAACTCTTGTAAAAACCGGTCTGGGGAGGGGGATGTCAATTGCATCGCGGTGGCAAGCCGCGAAAACTCGTTTTGGCACGCCGGGGCATTGAAGCGCATGGTGGCGGCAAGTAGCATGGCGTTGGCTTGACCGTGCGGCACGTGATACCGGCCTCCAAGAGGATAGGCCAGGGCATGAACGGCCAAGCAGGAAGAACTGGCAAAAGCCATGCCGGCTAAAGTTGATGCGGCCGCCATTTGATCCCGGGCGTCCTGGTCGCTTCCATCTTGATAGGCCCGCCGCAGGGATTGGGAAATCAAATTGACCGATTCCAGCGCAAGTGCCTGCGAATAGGGATTGGTCTTCTTGGAAATCATGGCCTCGATGGCATGAGTCAAGGCATCCATGCCGGTCGCTGCAGTGATGTGCGGCGGCATGGAATCGGTCAACGCCGGATCGACCAGGGAAATATCCGGCAGAATCAACGGAG
>DAOUQA010000055.1 GCA_030625905.1 Kiritimatiellales bacterium
CGCATCGGCGAAATCCTCGAAGGAAAATAGATGCTCCGTCTTCCATCCGCTTTTCCGATCCTCCATCGAAACCGTTCCATCATCCGAGACCGAAACCGACAGATGCTCATTCTCAATGCACGCGGGCAGATCCGGCGGCGCGGATACAGCGGCCAAAAGTGCCGTGGATGGAACAACCCGGTAGACCGCATAGCCTCCGGCAGGGATCTCGGTGGCGGCAAAACGGATCTCAACCTCGTTAACCCCAATCAGCCCCGGGACATTGAACGGGGAAAGCGTCATTCGATGCTGGTGAATGGAATCGACTACTTCATAGATCACTTTTTGGCCGTCCGCATCCAGCAGATCAAATCCCAGGATCGAATCGGCCTGCAGAAACCGCACACTCGCTGTGACGACTTCCGAGCGAGGGAACGGAAGCGGGTTTGTCACGGCCAACAGGAATTCAGAATCGTCCAGCCCTTCGCGATCCGTCCGGTTTAGAATTTCCTGCAAGCCTCTTCGGAGCAGGTCGTCGGCACAATCCAATACCCGCAGAAAACGGTTTTCATTATCCTGATGAACGCGGTCCGTGCTACACCCGCAGATGCTGTCGTGCGCTTGGTTCTTCATCACCTCTTTCCAGAGGTAGCGCAATTCGTCGGAGGGATAGGCCACCTTTCCCCCGGTCAGGCGCGCCAGCATTGCGTAAAGCGGTTCCAGCTGCAGTTCCAGCATGGTTTGGCAGCGGGTGTTCAGCTCCTTCAAATAGCGGCGAGAACTCAAGGTGCCTTGCAGAATTTCCCGGTCGTTCCCCAAGCGCAGCTCCCCTTCGACGCGATCCTTTGGACGGTCTTCCAGAATCTCCTTCGTGGCCTTTGCATAGTCGAGCAACGTGGACTGGAAAATCGTCTCCCCTTCCCCCAGCCGCGACTGGAGCTGTTCAAGGATCGGTAGCAAATCCTCCTGCGCCTCCAAATGGTCAACCCCGTTCATCAGCAGCCGGTGCTGTGTTGTCGGGGTGGAGCCGAGCACCTTGTCGATGTGCTCCAGATAGCGGTGGGCGCGGTCGGGGTCGGCGGAGAAGCGCTGGGCATTGTTATACCAGCCCGACAAATAGACCGCGTGGACAGCGCTGCCGTCCGGGGCGACCCAGTCGAATTCCGCATTCCGCGCCACCGGCACATACTCCCCTTCCGCATTTTTTTCATAGCTCCTGTATCCACGGGAAAACCCCGTGAATTCAAAACCAAACCCCCGATAGATCTGCGGGAGCTGGCCGATCAAGCCAAACTGATCGGGCGTGTATCCGACCGGCTCGCACGCCCCGAATTCCTCCGCGATTTCCGACCCGACCAGCAGGTTGCGGACAGTGGCCTCGCCACTGGAAAGATAAAAGTCGTTCTGCACATACCATGGCCCCACGATAATCCGGCGGCTTTCAATCAACTCCCGAAGCCGTTCCCGGTTCTGCGGGCGGAACTCCAGATAATCTTCCAGACAGACCGTCTGCGCATCCAGATGGAAGATAAAGTCGGGATATTCGTCGTAGATCGCCAGTAGGCGGTCTAGTAAATCCACCAACCGAAGGCGGAAGACCTCGAAGGACTGGTACCATTCCCGATCCCAGTGGGTGTGTGATACAACGTGAAAAATACGGGGTTGTTTTTGGGTCATCATTTTTGTTTTTCTTTGAATAATCGCTTCAAGTTTCTGTCTCCATCTTGCTGAAGTTTTGTCTATGCAAACTCGTGCATTAATAATAGTTCGCTTTAGGATTGATCAGATGTGAACGAATACACCATCACTCTCGCCATGCAACACCGTTTCCCCCATGAATTTTTAGTAATAGTAGGATTCCGAGCGTAATCGTCCAACTCACATACGCGAATATATTTTCCCATTTTACGAATCAGCCGCGGATGCTGTGCTGCTTGCGGTAGGCCGATGGGCTGACTCCAATAACCTTCTTGAATCCCCGGGAAAAATACTTAATCTCCTCGTAGTTGAGCGCTTCGGCAATCTGGGCAACTGAAAGGTTGGTTTCCATGAGCAGGATACAGGCATGGTTCATCCGCAAGCGCAACACTTCTTCGTATATCGAGCGGTCCATGGACTTACGGAAATGGATTTCCAGTACACGTCGCGAGACTCCTGTCGCGCGGGCAATGTCGACCACCGTGATCCCTTTCCTGTAATGTTCGCGGATATGGTTCAGTGCATTGGCCACTATCGGATCATCTATCGCCACTATATCGGTGGACTGCCGGGTGATTACGCGCGGAGCCGAGATGGGAATCGTAATTTCGCCAACGGGTTCCCCCTGCATCATGCGATGTAAAACGGCGGCAGCGTCGTACCCCGTTTTTTCTGCATTGAGCATAAGGCTTGATAGCGGTGGCGATGCAAAATCGCAAACTAGCTCATCATTATCTACCCCCAGCAGGGCAACCTCTTCCGGAACCTTGAACCCGGTACGTTTGCAGGCCTCGGACAACTGACGGCAACGGTCGTCGGTGCAGGCGAATATGGCGCACGGCTTGGGAAGCGTCTTGATCCATTCCGCCATGAACTCCGGCTCTTCAGCCCAAGAGGGTGATTTACGCCCCGGAGGAGAAGGGTAGACATTAACGTCGAATCCCTTTGCATGAAGATGCTCGGCGAAAAATCGGCCTCGATCCGCAGACCACCACATGCTCTTGAAACCGCAGAATCCAAAATAACGAAAGCCTTTCCCGATCAAATAATCGGCGGCCATGGTTCCGATCTGCCGGTCATCTCCTAGAATATTCGGAATACCTGGAGCCGGCCCGCAACGGTGTCCGCTGTAGATTAGCGGAACACCCAGTTCCAGCAGAGGCGCATCTAGGCGACCCTGTTCGCGCATGATTATGCCATCGGCTCGCCAATCTTTAATACGCTGGATACGCTCACTATAGGATAATTGTTCATAAAACGGTACCTCCCGATAGAAAATCCATGGGCCGTGAGTCCGAGAATATTGTGCAATTCCACGTAGCAGGCTCCGCCCTATTTCACGCTCTTCTTCAACCAGCAAGGCCACTCGGTATGCTTTCATGAATGTAGAAAAGCATAGTCCACCACTTTTCGCAATATGAGAATAAAACAACGCAAGACTAGGTTTTCCAAAAGGCGAAACGGCTCTAGGTTCGAATGCATGCAAATAATCTGAATTCCGTTTGGATTTAAAAAAATGATCTTAAAAGGAGACATTCAATGAGTAAAAAAGTGGTGGTAGCGGGGCATATCTGTTTGGACGTAATCCCTGATTTAAGCGAGATGCTTCTGAAGCGCCCCGGCGAATTTTATACACCGGGTGCATTGAAAATGGCCAAGCCAGCCAAGATCAGCACCGGTGGGCCCGTCAGCAACACCGGGCTCAACCTGAGGAAACTAGGGATTGAAACGAGTTTGATGGGTAAAGTAGGCGGGGATGTCTTTGGCGACATGGCGCAGTTGCTCTTGAAAAAAGAGTGGGGCATAGAGAACACGCTGGTGGTCGATGATTCAGTAACCACCAGCTACACCGTGGTCGTTAATCCAAAAGGCTTTGACCGCATGTTTGTTCACGACCCGGGCGCGAACAATACCTTCAGGGCCGATGATATCGATTATGATCTGGTGGCAGAATGCGACCTATTCCATTTCGGCTATCCGCCGCTCATGGCGACCATGATCGCGGATGACGGCAAGGAGCTGATCGAAATGTTCCGTCGCGTCCATGAACTAGGTGTCACCACGTCGCTGGACATGTGCTTGCCCGATCCTCAAAAGGATAAAACAAATTGGCCGAAGCTATTCGAAGGGCTTTGCCCCCACCTCGATTTTTATCTGGGCAGTGCAGAAGAAACGCTATTCATGCTTCATCGCGACGAATACATGGCGTTTCGCGATGCCTCCGACATGGATTTGCTAGACAAATTCACCGGTGATATGATGCATCGACTTTCCGGAGAGCTACTGGATCTAGGTGTTCGCATTCCATTTATCAAAGGCGGACCGCGCGGTTATTATGTCCGCACCCCCGGTCGGGATGTGCTCAAAACCATGGGCAAGGCCCAGCCGGTCGACATGGACGATTTTGAAAATCGGGAGTTCTGGCATCCTACGTTTTATTGCCCTGTGCCGCCGAACGCCACCGGCTCTGGCGATGCCTCTATTGCCGGCTTCCTCAGTGCTTACCTGCGCGGGCTCCCGTTGCTCGATTGCGTCATTGTGGCCACCGCCACCGGCAGTGCCAGCGTAGAGAAGCCCGACGCGCTCACCGGGGTTCCCGACTGGGATGGCGTACAGGAACGGATCAACACCATTCCGCGCGATCCGCTGACCGTTGAGGGAAAAGGCTGGAGCAAGGATCCAGAGCATTCGTTCCTTTGGATCGGCCCTTCAGACAAATCTAGAAAATAAGGTTCATTCCCTAAATCAATGGGCAGGAAAATTCAGACTGGATAACAGGATTGCCACTCCCGTTGGTCATTGCTTTCGCAGGCTCAAGCCTCGCTTCGCGTGACAGGATGAATATCCGGTACATCAAAACAAACATCACAGCCTGAAGGAGGGGAAAATGGAACTCAAATCCGTTCGGAGAATCGTAAAAGCACATGAAGTACAACTCGTTAATTATCTGACTGCTACAGGAAAACAGGTTGGCCTGATTCTTAATTTCGGCACCGAAAAAGTAGAGGTTAAACGTAAAGTAAGGACATTGGATCAACTGGATCAATAACTCTAATGAATCCTGTTGATCCTGTTATCCAGTCAAAAAAAATACCTGCCCACGGTTTTAGGGAAAGAGCCGAAAATAAGGAGTTTCAAAATGATTGTAGAGATTAAAACATTGAGCGCTGATGCACAGGCCGAAGCGGAAACCCGCTACGCCGAACTGTACGAAAAGGCACTGCCGGGAGCCGGCGGCATCGAAAAATCCCGCCTTGAAATCGCAACCTTCAACTGTTCCGAAACATTCGAGGAATTCCAGAAAGTCGGGCTCGGAGTCGAAACCGTGGTGATCTTCCGGGACGAGTCCGGCGCAGGGCACACCGGAAAGATTTTGCTCAATCTTCCGGGCCAGCTGCTACTCGAGCATGGCCATGTGGATACCCTTGTCCTAAAAAAGAATGCCGAAATCGCCGACGGGTTCATCAAGCTTTCCGGTCTGGTCAACGGATTCGACGGAATCGTTAAATACAACAGCGATGGTTCCAGCATCTGCGATGAAGCCGGAAATCCGGAATACCTCTACCGGGAAGCCGACTGCCAGATCGTGCAGGCCAAAAACGGGATCACTGAATATCCGCTGGAAAATGCCGGGGACATCATCGAAATCCTTTCCGGAAAATCGGAAACCTTCAAGGCCATCCATGGCGACGGCGTCTTGTTTGCCGACACCGCGCAGGTGCTCTACGCGCCGCCCGGAGTGGCCCCCGATGCTATTCCCGAAGAACTGCTTCCGATGATTGAAAAAGTTAGGACAGAACAAAATATTTCCACCACGCGCATGATCTACATGACCAAAGGAATGAATGTGCTGCTGGCCAAAAATACGCGGCACGCCTTTCTCGGCGGTTTGAATGGATGCGTTTATCTTGAGTTTTCCACTCCGTCCATGGACGAAGCGGACCGCTTTACCGACAAGAGGGTCATTCGATGAATCAATTTTAACCACCCGCTACCGCTAGAGGACACAGAGGGGTAGAGAGGGGAGAGGCTCAGAAACTTAAATAAACGAAGTGAATGGGTGGTAAGAACAAAAGGAGTGTAGAATGGTTGGAAGTATGAAGAAAAACACCTATGTAGGCTTTGGGTTTGGTGCCATCCAGTCCGGACTGCTTCTATATGAAGCCTTCCAAAGCGGAAAGTTCTCGCGACTGGTCGTGGCGGAAGTGGTGCCGGAAGTCGTCGCGGCGGTTCGTGAGGCCAAGGGGTATTTGCTGAATATTGCGACGGCCGATGGAATTGAACAACACATTATATCCGGCATTGAAATCTACAACCCAACGATCGAGCAAGATGCGGCAATACTGGTGGAGGCTCTTGCCGAAGCGCAGGAAATCGGAACCGCATTGCCCAGTGTTGAGTTTTTTACTCGCGGGGCGCCGTCCGTTGCCGACCTTTTAAAACAAGCCTTCACGGAAAAACTGAATAATCCGGAACAGCCTGCCGCAGTGGTATACACGGCAGAAAACAACAACCATGCCGCCGAAGTTCTTAAGGACGCGGTCGGGCTGGATTTGGCGGGCCGGGTTCAGTTTTTAAACACCGTGGTAGGGAAAATGAGCGGGGTGGTAATCGATGAAAAGCAGATAGACGAAGACGGACTTTCGCGGGTAACCCCGAGGGCCTCCCGCGCTTTTCTGGTCGAGGAATTCAACCGGATCCTCATCGATAAAATTATGCTGCCGGGTTTCCTGCGTGGGATCGAGGTATTTGAAGAGAAGGCTGATTTGCTCCCTTTCGAAGAGGCTAAACTTTACGGGCACAATGCAGCGCATGCGTTGATCGGATATCTGGCCTTTGAAGAGGGATGTCGCTACATGTCCGATGTTACCGCTTTTCCTGAAATTCTGAAAAAGGCCCGCGCGGCCTTCATCAATGAATCCGGAGCGGCGCTTATAAAAAAATACGCCGGCCTTGACCCCCTGTTTACGGAAGAGGAGTTTCAAGCCTATGCGGAAGATTTGCTTGAGCGAATGATGAATCCCTGGTTGCGCGACCAGGTAGAGCGGATTATCCGCGATCCCGGACGAAAACTCGAATGGAATGATCGGCTGATCGGTACGATGCGGTTGGTGCTAAGTCAGGGAATTCGTCCCGATAATTTTGCGGAGGGAGCAAAGGCAGCGCTTCGTTACCTTTCTGTGCAGAGCGATATGACGGACTATGCACAGGCACTCGTCGAAAGCTGGGAAGCGGAACCAACATGCTCTAGGAACGAACTCGCCGCAATTTTCGGAATGGTTAGCGAAAGCCTTTAATAATAACCCGAAAATAGAGAAAAAATCATGAGTACGGAAAAAATATTTCACGTGGTTTCAGGAACGCATTGGGATCGCGAGTGGCGGTTCACTGCGGAGCAGTCATTGCTTCGATTAGCCGAACTGGTCGATGAGTTGATCGAGATTCTAGAGCAGAAGGAAGACTATAAATGCTTCCTGCTCGATGGCGGCACCGTGGTGATCAAAGACTACCTGAATGTGCGTCCAGAAAACACGGAACGGCTCCGCTCCCTGTTCAAGGCTGGGCGGATCCAGACGGTGATGTGGTACACCCTGCCGGAAATGTCCTCGGTCGCCCCGGAGGCGCTGATCCGGAACCTGCTGGTCGGCAAGCGAATGGCCGATGAGTTCGGTGGTGCCGTGAATGCCGGGTACACCGCAACCTCCTACGGACAGATTTCACAATTGGCCCAGATCTATTCCGGGTTCGGGATGAAGTCCGCCCTCTCCTACCGAGGAACAAACAAGCATCAGGTTCCGCCGGTCTGCAAACTGGAAAGCCCGGATGGATCGCAGATATTCCACTTCCGCTGTTTTGATGAAGTCACCCGCACCAACTGGTTCTTTTTTCCCCACTACATGCTCCTGCTGGACAAATACCCGCGCGACCTCAGCACCCAGTGGAAACCATCCGACCAGCCGGTTCACATGGCCGATACCGGGATGTATGAAACCGCCTTCCAGCTTAAAGACGAAGGGATGGATTATAATACGGATGAAGGGAAGATCCAAGAAGCCATCCGCATGCTGGGCCAGCAGTCCGAACCGCAGATCGTGAACCAGCAACTTCTCGCCCTGAACATGGAAGACAACGCGGCACCCTATGCCCGGTTGCCGAAAATGATCGAGGCCTGCAACGCCGCCCAGGACGACTACCGGATTATCCAGTCGGGCGTTGACGACTATGTGGAGGCCTGCCTCGACGGGATCGATGCAGACGCGGTTCCCGTCCACCAGGGCGAGATGCGCTACACGCTGGTCGAGGCCGGATTCAACGGACTGCTTGGGGCAACGCACTCTTCGCGGATGGATCTGAAGTTGGCGAACGATCTGGCGCAGCGGGAATTGATCGATGTGGCGGAACCGCTGTCCGCCATGAGTTCCATGTTCGGCGGTTCCTACGAACATACTTTGCTGGATCGCGCCTGGCTCTACCTGCTGAAAAACCATGCGCACGACAGCATCTGCGGAGCGGCGATCTCGAAGGCCCATCTGGACAACCCCTACCGCTTCCGGGCGGCAACGGATCTGGCCCGGGAGTGTTCCCGCAAGGCCTGCGAAGAGATGTGGGCCGAAATCGACACCGCCGGCTCTTTTGCAGACGGAGATCTTACGTTGACGTTTTTCAACACGCTGCCTAATAAACGCAAGCGCGTAGAGCAGGTGGTTGTGGATACTCCGCGTCCAAACTTTGGAAACTTCAAGGTCGAAGCGTGCACCGGGGTCGGCCCGATTGTGGAAGGATTTGATCCGGACAAGATGCTGACCTTCCAATATTTCGATATCGTAGATGAACAGGGGAACAAGATTCCATACACCATTCTGGACCGCGAAGACATCGACATGGAAGTCGAGCGGAAGCTCGATAGCGATGCGGCGGTCTATGATATTCTGCGCACCCGGCTGCTGATGGAGGTCGATCTCCCCCCAATGGGCTACCGCACCTATGCGGTTCGCCCCCGGCTACGGGAATATGAATGCGATCCAAAGCCGAACGGTGAGCGCGAACGGATTGCCGGACACGATGGCACGCTCGAAAACCAGTTCATCAAAATCAAAATCAACCCAAACGGGACCTTCGATCTTGAAAACAAGGAAACCGGAAAAGTTTTAGCGGGGCTTCATTCCTTTATTGACGATGCAAGCACCGGAAATGCGCACAAGCATAAAGGGACGCTGCGCGACTTCAGCGTGAGTAGCCTTTGCAATACGGCGAGCTTGAGCTTGGTTGAAAACAATGCCCTGCGCGGAACATGGAAGGTTGATTTGGAACTGCTCGTCCCAAGCCACGCCGTGGCGAATGCAAAGGATCGTTCTTCGGACAATGTGGCGATGCCGATCTCCACGCTGATTACGCTGGAAAAGGGAAGCTGCCGGGTGGATCTGAAAACGACCCTTGCCAACCACGCAAGGGATCATCGCCTGCGGGTGCTGTTCCCGACCGGAATCAAAACCGATTATGCCTATGCGGACAGCCCGTTCGATGTGGTGAAGCGGTGCATCCTTTGGGACGATGTAAAGGACAACATGGAAGAGTTCCATCCCTTCCAGCCAATGCAGCGTTTTGTGACGGTGGGCAACGAGACTGACGGCGTCTCCTTCATGGGCAAAGGCCTCGGTGAATACGAGGTCATGGATGATACGGATCGCACGTTGGCGATTACGCTGCTGCGGACGTCCCGCGTGGCCATGAAGGCCAACCGCGGGCAGATGACACCCGCCGAGGCGGAGCGGCATGCGGGGCATCACTGCCTTGGAAAACTGGAATATGAATATGCCATCACGACGCACCAAGGCGGTTGGGATACCGCGCAGATCCCCCGGATGGCCGATGATTTCCGTACGCCGGTGCGCATTCTACAGGGAGTCCCAACGCCCGGAAGGCTGGCGCCAACCCTTTCGCTAATCGAGATTGGAAACCCGGAGATTCAGGTTTCGGCCTTCTACAAAAGCGAACAGGCCGGCGGGTATATCCTGCGGATCTGGAACAGTAGCAATTCGGCCCAGAAGACACTTGTCTCATTCAACGTTGATGTCCAATCCGCCAAGGTCGTGGCCATGGATGAAGAGCGGGAGATCGCCCCTCTTTCCCTTTCCGGGAATGCGGTTCAACTAGAACTCAAAGGGGCACAGGTTGCTACTCTTTTAATCGGAACTGATCGGGAACGAGGGATTGCACAATCGACCTAGCGATCTTTTAATGTACCAAAATTATGCCGTATTTCTATGGAGAGGTATATTGACACCCCTCCGGAAATTGTGGACATTTTGTGGACAAACGGTGCTCGGCATGCTGGTAGATACGGAATCAAACAAGCCTCTACTGGAGAACAGGTTATCGGTATTGAGCTGAATGGTAATAGGTTATAAAAACAGCCCTTATCATTCTCATAACCTGAAGGTTCTTGGTGGCATCCCCACAAAACCAATCACCACTTTATCCCCTAGTATTTCAACAATCAAATACATTCAGAAGCGATCACTACATATTGATAAAAATATGAAATACCCTAATAATACAGCCTATTTAGAGGGTGGTGCCCAGGGCGGGACTTGAACCCGCATGGATTACTCCGAGTGATTTTAAGTCCCTTGCGTCTACCAATTTCGCCACCTGGGCTTTCTAAATCTACATCTATTCCCATGCAGGGATTTTCCCGCGCGGATCCGCCGCAGGTGACCCCTAAGGCATCGTAGGCGGAACGTCCCTTGCGTCTACCAATTTCGCCACCCGAACAATCTGCAAATAGGTAGAGGCCGCACTAATAAACAAGCCCCCCCGTCCAAACACAATAAAAAAGGGGCGCGATCCGTAGATTGGACATTGCTGAAAACCAATAATCCATTAAAACTTGTTCCCATCGCGGCGGCTTGCCCTATTTATGGGAATCGGTTTTCAGGAGAGTTTGTTCATGAGTTTACAGGTGTGTGTTTTGGCCAGCGGGAGTTCCGGAAACTCCATCTATGTGGCCTCGGATAAAACAAGGATACTGATCGATGCCGGCCTGAGCGCCAAGCAGACGGCGGTCCGGCTTGGTCAGATCAACGTCGTTCCCGAAAGCATCAACGGTATCTGCGTCTCCCACGAACACGGCGACCACGTGGCCGGCATCCGCGTCCTGCAAAAACGCCACGGCATTCCCGTCTACACCAACGCCGGCACCCTCAGCGGCATCCGGCGCATGCCCAAGTCCGGCGAAATCTCCGCCAAGGTTTTCCAGACCGGATCAACCTTCAAGATCGGCGACATCGGCATCGATCCCTTTTCCGTCCCGCACGATGCCTACGAACCCGTCGGCTTCCGCCTCCAAACCGCCGAAACCACCGTTGGTATCGTCACCGACCTTGGAATGATCACCTCGCTGGTACGGGAAAAGCTCAAGGGCTGCCACGCCATCATTGTTGAATCCAACCACGATGAAGACCTCCTGCGGGAAGCCCCGCGCCCGTGGCCGCTCAAACAGCGTATCCGCAGTCGCCAGGGCCATCTCTCCAACATGGGGGCCGCACAGCTGATCTCCGAATGCGCCACCGACGCGCTCGAACACGTCTTCCTCTCGCACCTCAGCTCCGACTGCAATACGCCCGACACCGCCCTGCGCACCGTCGCCTCGCAACTGCGCCTCGACGGCCTCGGCCACATCAACCTCGAAATCTCCCACGCCAGCAAGATTTCCAGCCTCTGGAAAAAGGGCAAGGCCGCGAGCCTCCCTGAATAGCACTAAGTTAAGGCTCTTCGAATATTTTTATGGGAACCGGGACTTTTGACCGGATAACAGGATCATCTGGATTAAATTTACTATGAAAAGCCGCACCATCCTGTTGATCACCAATCCGGCTCTAAAGCACCGCCTTTCACGCAGTCAAGTCGTTGCAGTGCAAGACAATCAAAAGCCAGTCCTTCGATGATAAACAAGATCCGATCCGGTCCATCCTGTTATCCAGTCAAAAATTCTCCCCGATTCCTTCACCATAAAATTCTACGTAGAACC
>DAOUQA010000197.1 GCA_030625905.1 Kiritimatiellales bacterium
CGCTTCAAGCAACTGGTCGAACAGGCAGCCGACCAGTTCCTGCGTGGTATCGTCCAAGTTGCATTCTAAAATCAAAACTTCATCCGTCCCATTGGAGGGCGACGCTCCGTCGGAGCCCTACGGGATATTCGGGGCTTCGACGGAGCGTCGCCCTCCAGTTTCATAAAGGGTCGCGCGCAACAAATTTGGCCGTCCGTTAAGTTTACGATGGCCAAAGCTATAGGCCATTTTGGCCGCCCGGCTTCCCGTGGCTGGAACTTCCGCCGTCCGCCAAACCGAAAGCAACGCCGCGCCGGTGGGCGTTACCAGCTCGAAGGGCTCATCGACCTCTTCCACCGGAAAACCTTCGAGCAGGCGCAGCGTGGCCGGCGCGGGATTCGGGTAGGTTCCGTGGGCGCACTCGATCATGCCGTGCCCCTGCGGCAAACTGCGGATGGAGACTTCGTTCACACCCAGCTTATGAAGCGCGAGACAACAACCGACAATATCAACAATCGAATCCATCGCCCCAACCTCATGGAAATGGATCTTTTCAATATCGATTCCGTGAATCGCCGCCTCGGCCTCGCCAATGCGCTGGAAAACCAACGATGCGGATTCCTTCACAGAGGCGGAAAGTTCGCTCTCATCAATCAACTTAAGAATTGTGCTCAAATGGCGACCATGGTGATGTCCATGATCGGGGTCATGATGGTGATGGTGTTCATGCAGCTCTACACGGGCACGGATGCCACTCATGCCCTGCTCCACCACATTCTCAACCACGATCTCAAACGGATCGACCTTGAGCGACTTGAGTTCCTCGTTCAGTTCATCGACCGGAACACCTAAGTTAACCAGCGCGCCGAGAATCATATCCCCGCTCGCCCCGCCAATGCTTTCGAAATGGAGTGTTGTTTTCTTCAAATGCCAAGGAGAATAGCAATTTTTGGTTTGCGCGCCAAGTGACAAAGAATTTGGAGTGCGCGAGGTTGTCTTGCAGGTGTTCAGACTCGGTGAAACATTCCCGTTGGTCATTATTTGCTTGGCAAACGTTGTCCGCAGGGACTCTTCCTCCGAGAAGTACCGGTTCCTTTCAGGTAAGCGGTCTCTCCACGGACGGGGATTTATACCTGTATGCTTTGGTAAATGGTATAAAAGCGCAATCTAGAAGCGGGGTCGCGGCCCCCGCCCTACAACAAATCCCAATACATGTAGCCGAGGTCCTCGACCTCGATGCGGAAGCACGGTGCGTACTCAAAGACCCTACGCATAATCAATGTGGCCGAAAAACTCCCAATCCTCCGCTGTCGGAACCAGACTAGCACGGACGGGGTTTTGCCGGACATATTCCCACTTTTCGGAATATGATTCCCCCGAACGGATCAGATGGTCGAAGAATTCCTGTTGCCAGAAGGGTGCTTCGATGCCCAGTAACGGACAAATTTCCTTTGCGCTCCACTGCTTCCACGACCCGACCATTTTTGAAAGAGACACCTTGCTTTCAGCATCCACACAAAAGAAATGAATATGGTCGGGCATCACCACATAGGACCCGATTGCCCAACCGTACAGATCGAGAGACTTCGCCCAATGCCGACGCAGGATTTCATGTACTTCTGGATGCGCCAAAAGCTTGCGGCGATTGTGCATGCAGACCGTTATGAAATAGCGCGGGTGGGACTGATAGATTATTCCCAAACGCCGGAGATGTTTACGTTGTTTCATTCTAAGTCGAGTTCCCTTTCAGTACGGCGGGGTCTCGGATCCCGCCCTACACATTGTCCTACACACCACCCTTGTGTAGCCGAGGTCCATGACCTCGGAATCGGATGCACCGCTCTGCCAAATGGCGGGGTCTCGGACCCCGCCCTACACATTATCCAAATTGAACCAAGCCTGATTCTCGTAGGCTGAGGAAGTCACTGCCGGCGTCATGCTTGCGGTGGCCAATGACGATGTGGTCGAGTACTTTGATGCCCATTACCTCGCCCGCGCCGATGAGCTGCTTCGTCACTTTAATATCCTCGGATGACGGCGTCGGATCGCCGGAGGGATGGTTGTGTGCGAGGATCATCGCCGCACAGGAATGCTCCACCGCCTTTTTAAACAGCTCGCGAGGATGCACTAGACTGCTGTTGAGCGTCCCTTGGCTGATTTGCTTCGGTTCACCGATCAGCCGGTTCTTGGTATCAAGCATCAGCGCCCAGAACACCTCGTGCTGCAAAACGCGCGCCCGTTCACGCAAGACGGCGGCGGCCTGCTCGGGCGTAGTGACGATCGGGCTTTCACCGACACTCTCGCGGGTCAGCCGCTGCGCCAGCTCCATTGCCGCCTTGATCATCTGCGCCTTCACCGGGCCAATGCTGTCGATGGATTGAAGCTCCTTGACCGGAGCCTTTGCCAAAGCGGTAAGGGAACCAAAGGCCGAAAGCAGCCGTTGGGATACCTCCACCACATTCATTCCCTTGGTTCCGGTGCGGAGGATCAAGGCCAGCAGCACGGCATCGGAAACATTCTCCGCACCGACCCGCTCAAACTCCTCGCGCGGCCGTAACTGCGCCGGCATGTCGCAAACGCGCAGGGCTTGCGGCCTGATCGAATATTCGACCGGTTTGCTATTCTCCATGCGGGACTCCCTCGTTCCGGGTTGCATATTGCGCAGCGGATTCTTCGATGCGGAGCCGTTCGCGGATTAACTCCTGTTGCAGCTCCTCCAAAGTCGGGAGTTCAAACTGGTACTTTGCGGCAAAGATCTGCTGGTTATCTTCGCCGAGAATATAGCGCACCACTGCATCATTTTTCTCGGTGCAAAGCAGGAGTCCGACGGTGGGGTTATCGTCGGGTGCGCGAACCTCGCGATCATAGTAGTTAACGTAGAGTTGCATCTGCCCCACATCGCCGTGCGTCAGTTTTTCCGTCTTTAAGTCCAGCACGACATAACACTTCAACCGCATGTGATAGAAAATAAGATCCGGATAAAAGTGGTCACCGTCCAGCGTCAGCCGCTTTTGGCGAGCCACAAATGCAAAGCCGTTTCCCAGCTCCAGCAAAAAGGTTTGGAGCGATGAAATCAACGCATTCTCCAACGCCGTTTCGGAAAGCTCGTGCGACTCAGGAAGGTCAAGAAATTCGAGCACATATGGATCTTTAATGATGTCGATCGGCTTTAGTTCAGGTGGCTCGCTCTCCAGCCGATCCTGCATCTTTTCCTTTTCCGTACTCTTGAGCAATCGCTCGAAAAACAGCGAATGTATCTGCCGCTCCAACTGCCGAACACTCCAACCATTGGAAGCGGCCTCCTGTTCATAATAAGCTCGCGCCGCTGGGTGCTCAACACGCATCAGCGCCCTATAGTGCGACCAGCCAAGCGATGGCATGAATCCTGCCGAATTCAGTACACAGTGTGTACGAATTTCGGCAGGATGTGTGCCACCCACGGAATCTGAACTCGCCACACGGTGTGTGGCGAATTCGGATTCACCTCCAACACCACGCTCCTCGTATGCCAAATAGAACTTTCGGAACAAGGTGAGGTTGGACTCTGAAAAACCTTTCTCAAAATTCCCATTCAAACGAATTGAGAGAGTTTCTATAACCGTCTGTCCATACCCTGCACGACCCTCGCCCTTTTGGATCTCTTCCACGATCTCGCGGCCGATGAGCCAATAGGCGGCGACCATTTCCGAGTTGACGGAACGAACGACGTTTGTCCGGGAGGTTTCGAGGATCGAAACGACTCGTCCGAACAAACCGGAACCATCAAGCGGCCTATCACCTTTTTGCATAGTGAAGGCATTGTCCCAAACCAACACGCGGCACACAACACTTTGCTTGACTTATTTTCCCGTGCTTCCAAATCCTCCGGCTCCACGCGTTGTCTCGCTCAACTCCTCCACCATCTCATAGTAGATGGGAGTACAGTCGCAGGCGACGACCTGAAAGAGGCGCTGGCCCTTTTCGGCGGT
>DAOUQA010000059.1 GCA_030625905.1 Kiritimatiellales bacterium
CAAATGGTGACCGGGGGGCTGTCCATCTGCTCAACCTGCTCGAAAGCCGCCTTGCAGGCTTTACAGGATTTTTTCGGATCAACGGAAATATATTCACGAATCGGCATAATCGGGTTCCTTTCAAAAGTTGGGAAAGGGTCTACCACGGTTTCCAAAGATTGGAAAGCACCGCCTTTTGCTGAAGATCAATACAAGGCCGTGTGGTATCGGCTTCCATTCTGATGGAGCCGGTTACGCGCTACCGAAGACGGGAAGCGCATACTACACCACGCTTTTCTGCTATCTCACCGGAAATGAGCCATGAACCATAAAAGGCGGGACTATGAGCTCATCCACGCGCCCATTCAGCAAGCTGTTCGATATCGCCGGCACCGATGATTAGCAGGAGGTCGCCTTCGCGCAGTTCGGGCTGGAGGTCGACCCACGCGCCCTCAAGGGTTTTGGAATAACGCAGACGGCCTTCCCAACCTCCGGGGAAACGCGCCATCAGATCCTTCGTGGTACCGCCTTCGACGGGCTGCTCGGAAGCGGCGTAGACCGGAACAAGCCAAAGTTTTTCCACGCCTTGGAAGCTGGCCGGAAAAGCGGCGCCGAGTGCGCGCGTACGGGTATAGCGGTGTGGTTGGAAAACCGCGAGAAGCCGCCTAGGTTTCAGCTCCAAAGCGGTTTGGACGAGCGCGGCGATTTCGGTCGGGTGATGCGCGTAGTCGGAAACAATCCGGATTCCTCCATCCTCGAAAACGGTTTCGAAGCGGCGGCGGATCGGCTTGATGTTTTCCAATGCCTGGAGGATTTCCTTTTCGCCCATCCAACGCTTCGACACGGCCAGCGCGGCGGCGGCGTTCCACTGGTTGTGGTCTCCGGGAAGAGGGAGCGGGATGCGAGATGCAGGATACGGGAATGCCTCGCATTTCGGATCGCCTAAGCATATCCGGACAGAAATGGGGTCTTCGGCACAGAAATAGATTCTTTGTTTCGTGTTCTGGATGAACCGCTCAAAACAGCCAATGAAAGCCGCTTCGGAAGCGTGGTGCTCCATGTGGTCGTATTCAATGTTGGTGATGACGGCATAGTCGGGTGTGTAGCCCGCGACGGTTCCATCGGACTCGTCAGCCTCGACCACCATGATTTCGCCATCCCTGGCCACACCTTCGATCCCGGCGATTTCGCCGCCGATACAATACCCGCAACCGAGCACCTGGGCAATCATGGCGGTGGTGGTGGTTTTACCATGCGTACCACTGACGGCGATGCAGGTGCGGTCGCGCATGAGTGCGGGCAAGACTTCGCCCCGGCGGGAGACGGGAATTCCCAGCTCCTTTGCGCGGCACACTTCGGGGTGCGTGTCGGGCACGGCGGTGGAGCGAACGAGCCAGTCGATATCCTTCACATGGTTTTTGTCGTGGCCTGCGGAAATCTGTATCCCGTTTTTCCGCAACCAGTCCGTTTGACGGTTTTCCTGCATGTCGCAGCCGCTAATGGTAAATCCACGCTCCTTGAGTAGAAAGGCGACGCCAACCATGCCGATGCCGGCCATGCCGACCAGATGGACGTGCCCACCCTTTTCAAGCAACTCTTGCGCAAGATCAACGGGATTCATGTTTCAGATTTGCCATTCCGCTTCGCTCCATTGCCGTCACGGCTTCGCCGCGCCAGCCTTTCTCCGTGTTTCGCACTCCGAATCACGTTTCCGGTTTCCGGTTTCAAGTTTCAGTGTCACGCTTCCTCTGCCCCACCCACCGTTTCGAGCAGATCAGCCAACCGTCCGGCGGCATTGGGCTGCGCACGCTTCTTCATGGCAACCGCCATGTTTTCTAGCCGTTCAGGCTTCTGGGAAACACTAACGAGATAGTCGCGCAGCCAGGAACCGGTAAGGTCGCCTTCCGCCACCACATCCGCCGCACAGAAATCCTGCAAAACGCGTGCATTGCCCATCTGGTGATCGCGCACAGCCGTGGGATATGGAATGAGAAGGGCCGGCAGGGCAAAGCTGGACAGCTCGGCGCAGGTGGCAGCACCCGACCGGCAAATGGCGAAGTCGACGTCGGGATAGATTTCCTCCATGTGCTGGACAAAATGATGTACATTCGCCTTGATGCCCCCTGCCGAATAGATTGCTTCCACTTCCTCGCTATTCTGCAGTCCCGCAATATGCTCGACCTCGATCGCAACGCCCTTCTCGACGGCACTGGCAATCGCCCTGGGCACGACTTCGTTGAGTACCCGTGCACCGCGACTGCCCCCCATCACGAGGATGCGGAGCGGATCGTTCGCACCGTGCTCACGGCGGGGCTGGGCACTCGCCTGCTGAAGCGCCTTGCGCAACGGCATGCCGGTGGTTTCGATGTTGTCGTGCTTGAGATAGAAGCGCGACTTGTCGAAACTGACGGCAACGGTATGTGCCTTGCGGGCCAGCAGACTTACGGCACGACCCGGCAGGAGGTTGGCCTCGTGCAGAACGTAGGGGATCTTGAGCGTTCTTGCGGCTTTCACCGGCCCGAACGAGGCATAGCTCCCCATAGCCAGAACCACATCGGGGGAGTCCTTGCGCATCTGCGGGAGTGCAAGCCGGTAGGCCTTGTAGAGCCGGTAGGCCGTCAGGAAACTCCGAAACGAAATTCCGAACTGGAAGCCCTCTGAAGGAATCGTGATGATGCGACCGTCCCAATCCTTGACCGCGTCGCTTTCGATATCCTTCCCGGCCAGCCAAAGCGTTACGTCGTGGCCGCGCCCCAGCAGTTCGCGAGCGGTTGCCAGCCCCGGAAATATGTGCCCGCCGGTTCCCCCACAGGCGATTGCAATCTTCAGTTTCTTTCCCATCAATACCTGCCCTTAAAATGATGCGCGGTTGTATCACGCACCCAAATGATTGACACGCTAATTTATTGATGAAACCCGGTTCGTCCTTATAATTCCCGCAATCAAGCAGGAGATTGCCATGGAAGAACTCGACCCAATCCAACTAAAAGCGGAACTTGACCAGTTCAAGAAGGAAAAGGAGAAGATCCGGAACCTGATGGGCCAAATCGGCGGAAAGAACACCGAAAAGCGAGACAAGTTGATCAACCATACTTTCATTGTGCTGATCCTGACCCTGTTCCTTGGCGACGTTTCCCGGCACTTTTTGCACATCGAGATTCCTCTGCCCCCGCTGTTCTCGCTGCAAATCGGCATATTGCTCGTATCCATCAAGATTATCTGGATGATGCACAAGTCCACCAAGGTGGAGCACTTCCAGTTTTGGATCCTGAACTCGATCGAGTTCCGTCTCAACGACGTTTCAAAGCAAGTGCGCCAGCTGGAAAAGACCGTCGAGAAATACCACACCGGGGAAGAAGGAAAAGGTTCGTAGTTCCGCCTTTAGGCGGCCAGTCCAGCAAAGCCGTGCGCAAAGCCGCCTAAAGGCGGAACTACGAACCTATTTCACCGAAACGGTAGCACAGCGTCCAGGGAGTCGGCCCCCGCCATCAACATCAGCAACCGATCCACTCCCAAAGCGATGCCGCCGGATGGCGGCATCTTTTCCAGGGCCCGGATGAAGGCTTCGTCAATGGGATAGGTTTCCTTACCCAGCACCTTGCGCTGTTCTGCACATATCTCGAAACGCCGTCGTTGCTCGACGGGATCGGTTAGTTCGGAATAGGCATTGGCGATCTCGATGCCATCGATGTACAGCTCCCATCGCTCGGCCACAAGCGGATTGTCCGGATTCCGGCGCGAGAGCGCGGCGGCTTCGACGGGATAGTCGATCAAAACGACCGGCCCACCCATCTGCTTCAGCGCGGGTTCGACCTTCTCGACAAGATCCATGTCGAAGCGGTCTTCGGCGTAGCTGCCGACAGGATTCCATCCGGCAAATTCGAGAAACGCCTCGGAGACGGCCAGGATCTTCCAATCTTCCCCTCCTTGGAAACCGAGGTCGCGAACCTCGGCTACAGATTGGATCAGTGCCTTGGTGTCGGCAAGGACATCCATGTAGTCGGCATTCGCACGATACCATTCGAGCATGGTGTATTCGGGGTTATGCAATGGGCCAACC
Source organism: Kiritimatiellales bacterium (assembly GCA_030625905.1). Lineage (GTDB taxonomy): Bacteria > Verrucomicrobiota > Kiritimatiellia > Kiritimatiellales > Pontiellaceae > Pontiella. The sequence goes on from DAOUQA010000059.1 coordinate 4,040, forward strand.
TCTCCGCGTCGAAAGCATTTGCCCAGCTCGAAAATCTTTCCATGCCCCGCCGCAAGCAACTGCTTATGGAAGATTTCAGGCGAGGTGCGCAGAAAGTGGTCACTGCTCGGTTCGGCATCGATATGCAACTCCATGCAGGGAATCTTCAACCGGATCGGCGTTTCCACCTCTGTGAAGCCGTGTTTACGAAAAAACGCCCTGATGCGCTGCATCACGGCGTCTCTCAGCGCTATGCTGTCGATGGGCATAGCCTACCCCTTGGACGCGCGGTCGGAATAGGTTCCGGTGCGGGTGTCGATGCGGATGGTGTCGCCTTCGTTGATGAAGATCGGCACGTTGATTTCGTAGCCGTTGGGCAGCTTGGCGGGCTTCATTACGTTGGTGGCGGTATCGCCGCGTGCACCGGGCTCGGTTTCGGCAATTTCCATTTCCACAAAGTTCGGCAGGCTTATCTCCAGCGCACGGTCGTTGTGAAACAGGATTTCAACCTTCATGTCGTCGACGATGAAATGTTTCAGGTCGCCTAGTAACTCGTCGTTTAGACGAGCTTCCTCGAAGCTCTCGTTGTCAGAAAAGACATAGTCGTCGGCATCGATGTAGGAAAACGTATAATCGCGCGAAATCAGGGAGCACCGATTGATTTTCTCCACCGAACGGTAGGTTTTGTCGAAGGTGTTCCCTCTGATCAGGTTCTTGATCTTGCAGCGGTAGAGTGCCTGGCCCTTGCCGGGCTTGGAAAACTCGAAGTTGGTGATCATGCAGGGTTCGCCGTCAATCTCGATTTTCAGGCCTTTTTTCAGGTCAGATGCACTGTACATGGATATTGCCTCGTTGGTTCAAAACTTTAAAAAGAGCGCGCATTATGCAGAATGCCCCCGTCCCTGCCAAGTGGTTTTCCGCTCCACCCGCATGGAAGAAAGTATCGCATGCGCGCCAAAAAACATCACGAAAAATATGGCGCATGGGAGTCGAAATATCTACCTTTACCCAACGTTTCGGTTGGCTTGGTTTTTCCGGGCCACATTATTGGTACACCATGCAAAGGAGGATACGGACATGAAAAGAATACTGGGTATGATAATGGTTCTGGCGCTGGCGGCAGGTATTGCAACCAATGTGGCCGCTAAATCCGAAAGGGAAGACGCGCCGAAAAGGCGGGACGTCGAAGAGGTTCTGGCAGAGGTAGGGGGAACACATTCCCCCGAAAAAATGGACGTTAAGAAAATTGCCTCCGTAAAAGTCGAGGATACCTACTACCACGTCTATGAGGGCGAATTGGACGCGGGTGGCTTCCACATCATTGTTTTCGACAACTACCGCAACTATCTCGGCTACTACAAGAGCGATTTCGCCCCGTGCAACTATGAAATAGAAAGCTCCATCGTAATTGATTCCGGCACTATCGACGATAATGGAGAACCCTTGTACTACCCCATCCCCATCAGTCTAAAGAAGGGGCTTCCATCCAAGATTCAAATTGGCGGCATACCCACCAACTTCGTGAAAGCCCCGAAGAAAGAGGGAAGCGAGGCCGAAAAGACTACAGAGGATGACGAAATAAAACCTGAATACCGGACATGGACCATTCTCCACAAAGGCAAGGAATTCCCCGTGCGCGCCATCTACATCAAGCAGTCTGCCGGAAAGATCCATTTGAAAGCCGAAACTAACGGTGTCACCAAACCCTTCGACATTTCATCGCTTTCCAAGGAAGACCAAGCCTACGTGAAGCAGTTCAAGTAGGTTCTAATCCGCTTCCAACGACCAAGAGCCACTCCGCAAGAGTGGTTCTTTTTTGGGTCTTCCCGGAATTGCCATAAAGGCTGAAAACATCTAGGTTGGTTCTATGGGATGGTTTGGCAGAAAATTTACAATCGTCGTTGTTTGCAAAGCAAACATAACGCGTAGCGCCTATCTGCACGGCTACATGGAGCACTACCTCAGGGAACACATTCCCCATGCCCGCAAGAAAGTGCGTATCCTTTCAGCCGGCGTGCAGGCTCGCCATGGCAGCTCCGCAAGCCAAGTGGTGCAGCATGTGGCAAAACTCAACGGCTTCAGCCTAGAATCCCACTACTCCGACCCTCTGACAAAAAAACTAATCGGGAGAGCCGATACAATCCTGGTCATGGAGCAATACCAGAAGGATGCCATCCTTGAGCGATTCCCACTGGCCGCGGATAAAACCTTCCGGATAATGGAATACCTTGAACACGACAATACCAGAGATGTTTTCAACATCCCCGACCCCACCGGACAAAACACCGCAGCCTACGAGGAATTCATCATGGTTGCGCATGCCGAGGTGGAGCGCATCTTCCGCGAACTCGCCCGCGAAGGGATTATCTGATTACCCGCGCGGCTTGAGCTGCGGGAAGAGGATGACGTCGCGAATGGCGTCGGAACCCGTCAGCAACATGAGCAGGCGATCGATACCAATGCCCATTCCACCGGTCGGCGGCATGCCATATTCCAATGCGGAGAGAAAATCCTCATCCATCTTGGAACCATTGCCATCGGCCTGCTCCTCGAAGCGTTTGCGCTGCTCGATGGGATTGTTCAGCTCGCTGTAGGCCGGCGCAATTTCCTTGCCGCCAATGATCAGTTCGAATACGTCCACCAGTTCAGGGTCGTCATCGCAATGGTTGGCGAGCGGAACGAGTTCCTTCGGTAAGCGCGTAATAAAGGTCGGCTGGATCAACGAGCCTTCGATGGTCTTGTCGTAAATTTCGTGGGTGACCTGCTTGAAGTCCATGCCCTCTTCGATATGCACTTCGAGCTCTTCGGCCTTGGCCTTGGCTTCGTCGAGGCCCTTTTCAAACCAGCCGTCACCAAGATTTTCCCGAATGAGATCATGGTACGGCACCTCGCGCCAGGGGGTCTGCAGGTTGATGGTGTTGCCCATCCATTCGAATTCGATTTTTCCGAAAATGGTTTCGGCCAGATGCGTGAACATGCTCTGGATCAACTCCTGCATAGTGCGCATATCGCCATAGGCCTGATAGATTTCGAGACAGGTGAATTCGGGGTTGTGCGTGCGGTCGAGCCCTTCGTTGCGGAAGTTGCGGTTCATCTCGTAGACGCGATCCATCCCGCCGACGATCAGGCGCTTTAGATAAAGCTCGGGCGCGATGCGCATGAAAACGTCGACATTAAGCGCATTGTAGTGCGCCTTGAACGGTTTGGCGGCCGCTCCGCCCGCAATCTGTTGAAGCATCGGGGTCTCGACCTCGCAATACCCCCGGCCATCAAGAAAGTTTCGGATCTCGCGCATGACTTCCGTGCGTTTCTTGAAGACCTCCATCACTTCCGGATTGGAGATCAGATCGAGTGCGCGCTGGCGGTAGCGGGTTTCCACATCGGTCAGGCCGTGGAACTTTTCGGGAAGCGGGAGCAGCGCCTTGGAAAGCAACGTCCATTCGGCGACCCGCACAGTATTCTCTTCGGTCTTCGTAATGAACAGTTCGCCCTCCACGCCGATGATATCGCCGAGGTCGAGCAGCTTGAAGGCGGCAAATTTTTCCTCACCCAACAGATCCTTCTTCACCATGAGCTGGAACTTGGCGGAGCCGTCGGAGATGTGCGTAAAAGCCATCTTGCCCATTTTACGGATCGCCACAATGCGCCCGCAGGCCTTGACCTGCCGCCCTTCTTCAAAGCCGGCATGCAGTTCGTCGAGCCGCGCCGTACGCTCAAACGCCTTTCCAAAGGCGGGAAAACCGGTGGCGGCGAGCTGGTTCATATTTTCAATGCGCTGCTGGCGATATTCGTTTCCGGTTGCTTCTTCGCTCATAACAATCTCCAAAATTGGCCGCAAACATGATGGATTCGACCGGAGCAAGGCAAGCTTGCTGTTGGAAAATGGATTCCGGACGCTTTTTCCGGAACGTCGGTCGGCCTTCCACATTCCAACAAAAAAGGGCCCCTTGCGGGGCCCAGTAGGAGGAGAAGTAAAAAATGCAAAGGCTAAGGACGAAGGGGTATTCAGTAAAGTGACGCTTGCTGCGATGCTCCTTACCGATCCATCCCTAGCCAATGCAAAAGCAACAGCACTTTTAGCAAAATTCATTCCAACTATTGAAATATCTCCATTTTAGGCTGTTTTTTCATGTTCCACTTCGGGCGGATACCTGTTGACGCATCCGGAGAAATCAAATTAACTCCTGCCCAATAACCGAAACGGACGAAGCCCGCGAAATCGGCGCAGTACTCGAAGTGCTGCCGGAAAGCATTGAACACGATCTGGGACTGCAACTCGTCGTGCAGAAAGTGATTGAAGACTATCAGAAAAAACGGTCTTCTTCATCCACTGGGAAAGGGAGCCTCTCGTGAAACCAAAGCTTTTCAGGAAAAAACAAAAGGGTATTGCCGAGCGCAAAACCGAAACGCACCGGGCAACGGAAGTGCCGTACAAGGCCGTTGGACTCGGCCTGTTGCTCTGGCTTTTCGTTACATGGCTCTTTTTCGGCAGCGGCATTGTCCGGCATATCGACATTGCCGAAGGACAGCGCGTCCCCTCCACCATCGTCGCATCGGTCGACTTCGAGTGTGAACTCCTGGCCGAAACTAAACTCAACCGCACCAAGGCCGCTGAAGCCGTTCCGCTCGTGTTCACCATCGACCCCGCGCCGGAAAAATACGCCGTCGAAATCATCGAAAAACTCTTCGACCGCCTACGGAAGCTAACCATTGCGTCGAGCAACCTATACCAAGTCATTGAAAACTCCATGGACGACCTGCTGCTCGGCTCGTCTGTCGGAACAAAAGAGCTGATTATCCTCTTTCCGAACAACCAGATTACCTCGGCAAAAACCGCACTTACCACCAACATCGTCAACGTCATGTCGGCCGGAATCCTCTCCGACGAATACCGAAGAACCCTCTTTCGAAATGCCCCCGACCGCAAACTCACCATCACCGATGAAACGGGTAGTGCCTCCACGACCGTGTCCCAGCAAGACATTTATTCCACCCGGCGGGCGCGCCGTGTCATCTGCGAGACAATGGAAGATTCCGACCGGCACGAACTGGTCGAACGCCTTCTCGCCATGCTGGTGGTCGACAACATGGCCTACGACGAAGCCAACACTGAACTCCTGCGAAGACAGGCGGCCGATGCCGTCATTCCCATTATCCAACAATATCCAGCCGGCACCACGCTGGTTCGCGCCGGCGAGCAGGCCACCGAACAAGCCCTGCTCCTGCTCCAGCACCACGAACAAAAACGCCACGAGGAGCAAGAAGTCTTCGAGCAGGTTATGGAAATCGTCGGGAACAGCATCCTCCTGCTGGCCGGACTGATCGCCACATCCGTCATTCTCCGCGTGGTTGCACCCAAAATGCTCCAGCGGCCGGATCAACTGTTGCTGCTGGTGATCCTCTCGCTGTTCACGCTGGGTCTCACCCGGTTGCTCACCTGGTTCTCCGTGCAATACACGTTCATTTCGCCCGCCCTGCTCATGTATCTCGTGCCCCATGCGCTGGCGATCCTGCTTGCCGCCATCCTGCTCGGTGGCAGCGCCGCCATCTGCCTCGGCCTGTGGACCAGTTTTGCCACTGCCGTGCTGTTCGACCAATCGTTCAATGTTTTCGCCCTCGGCATCCTGATCACCATCACGGCAACAAGCACCGCACGCAACATTCATCGGCGTTCCAGCCTTTTCAAGGCCGGCCTCTGGGTCTGTGCGGTCAAGGTTCTGTTTGCTCTCATTGCCGCTATCCTCAACCGGCCCGTTGTCCCTGTACTCATCGGCCAGATCTTCGCCGCCATCCTATCGGGAATGCTTTCAACCGTGCTGGCACTTCTGCTCATTCCCGTATTTGAAAAGCTCTTCAAGATCACCACCGACATCACCCTGCTCGAACTCTCCGACATGGGCCACCCGCTACTCCAGAAAATGGCCATTCAGGCTCCCGGCACCTACCACCACTCGCTCATGGTTGCCACCCTCGCGCAAAACGCCGCCGAAGCCATCGGCGCAAACTCCCTGCTCATCCGCGTCTGTGCCTACTACCACGACATCGGAAAACTAGCCAAGCCCGAGTTCTTCACCGAAAACATCCAGCACAAGGAAAACCCCCACGATGGACTCTCGCCGCACATGAGCGCGCTCGTCATCGTCTCGCACGTCAAGGAAGGCCTCGCCCTCGCCAAGCGCCACAAGCTTCCGCAACCCATCCTCGATGCTATCGTGCAGCACCACGGCAACGGCCTCATCTCCTTCTTCTACCACAAGGCCAAACTCCAGCAGCAGAAGGAAATCGACACCGGCCACGCCGCGACTCCCATTAACGACAGCGACTTCCGCTACGGTGGCGCCCCCGCCGTCTCACCCGAGATGGCCATCCTTTCCCTCGCCGATGCCTCCGAGGCCGCCGCCCGCTCCATCGAAAAGCCAACCCCGAAAAAAATTGCCAGCCTGATGGACGATATCTTCGCCACCAAGATCCGCGACGGGCAGATGGATCACGCCAGCCTCACCATGGCCGAAATCAACACCGTGAAACAGTCCTTCATCTTCTCGCTCTCCAACATGCTGCACGGCCGCATCCCCTACCCCAAAGACCATGAAAACAAACTTGATAAACCGGCAGAACAACCATCCAATCCAGCCGAAAAAGATCCAGAAGCTGACTGATTGGCTCGGCGACAGACTCGCGGCCAGAACCGCACCCGAACCTTGGGGAGAAGTCTCCGTCATCCTCGTCGACGACGAAGGTATCACCCAGACCAACCGCGAATATTTCGGAAAGAACCGCCCCACCGATGTCATCAGCTTCCGCTACAATCCCGTCCCCGGCGAAGATGCCGTCCTCGGTGGCGACCTCCTCGTCAACGTCGACCGCGCCATGCTCGAAGGCAACGCCCGCGGCAGCGCCGACCACGAACTCGCGCTCTACATCGCCCACGGCTTCAACCATCTCTCCGGCGCCGAAGACGACACCCCCGAAAAGCGGAAAAAAATGCGCGCCACCGAAACCGCATGGCTCCGCAAGGCCGCAGACGAGGGCTTGCTCACCGGGTTGATTGCTACGAAGTCATTTTCTATTTCATCCAACGGAACGGTTGAGTCCTGAAAGAGGTAAACATCGATGCCCGCTATTTCATTCAGCATTGCATCCCATTCGGTGGCGGTTTTCGCCGGGCTCAGGGCTTCCTTTTCCCCTAGCGTTATTCTCGACGGGAACCGTGGAGTGTGGGGGACCTTCTATTCGGTTTCGGTTCCTTGAGGAATCGGGGCAGGTTCCTGAGCAAATTATTCCAGTTTTTTTGCGGATTTTACAGACGGGTCACCTATAGTAGCGCGTTTTCAAGGAATGGTTATGGGAATACCACGTTTAGTCAGGGTCAACGAATTGCTGAAACGCGAGATTGCGGAGGATATCCACCGCAACTTTTCGCTGTCGGATTTCAATACGGCAGCCGTCACGGTGACGCGCGTCGAGTGCGCGGCGGATCTGCGCGATGCTAA
>DAOUQA010000131.1 GCA_030625905.1 Kiritimatiellales bacterium
AAAATGGTCAGCCGATGAATTTTAGAATCCGTTAGGCAACTCGGTTAAAATCCCCCGCCATTCCCCGCGATCACCCTTCGGCCGTTGCTCGGGACAGCCCCTTCGAGATCCTTCCGCCGTCGCTCGGTGAGCTTCCGCCTCCGCCAAAGGCCACGGTGAGACCAGATGGCGAGACACACAGGACAAGCCCTTCGACTCTGCTTAAGACAAGCGAATAATCATGGACACAAACCCCGCGCCAAGACAGATATATATTATATGATATATTAGCGAACCACCTTCCAACTCCTCCTTCCGTCCCGCAAAAGAGATCCGTTTTGATAGATATATCATATAATGATATATCTGTTCTATTTGCAGTTCTTGAGGAGCCGGTTGATCCCAGCGGAGAAGAGTTCCCACTTTTTGGCACGCCGCTTCAATTCCGCCCGACCAGATGCAGTAATTCGGTAGGTGTTGCGAACGCGGCTCTCACAAACCGTTTCCGTCCGGCTTTTGAGCCAGCCCTTTTTCTCCATTAGCCGGAGAAGCGGGTAGATGCGCCCGAGGGAGGGATGCACCACCTGATGAGAGATATCGGTGAGTTCCTGCCGGATGAGATAGCCGTGCATGGAGGCCCCGCTGTGTAGTAGCGCCAGAATGAGCATCTCGGTGTGCCCCTTCACCATTTCGCCGTCAATACTTCGTTTCATGCGGCAGATATATCATATAATGATATATCTGCAAGCACACACTTTTCAAAAGTAGGACAGTGGTGATCTGTCGTTCCTCCAGAATGGCTTCGCGCCAGCCGGTCTTTTTCTGCAATACCGAGCTGCTGTAGACAGGCGACTAGGCGGTCGACATTGGCGGCTTCGCCGTTTAGACCCGACCCCGATCTTTTGATTTTTACCGTTGCCCTGGAAGTTTCAGAGCATAGCAACGCCTCGATCCCGGAGGTAGTCCTTCAAATCGCCAATCCCAATGATCCCAAAATGGAACACCGAAGCGGCAAGCAAGACTGTAGCGCCCGCTTGGACGGCCTGATAGCAACGAATGAATGTAAAGCAGCGCGTTGGAGCAGCGCGAAAACATAATTTACGTCAGTAAATAGAGAGCGAAGTGAAACGGTTCATTGGCGGAAGGAAAGATGGGTTTTATTCGTTGCTTTACATTCATTCGTTGCAGGAATTTTCGTGTATTTCGTGGTTAAAATCAGAGCAACCCGTCGTAGCCACCTTTTTCGCGGAGGGCGACGACCATTTGCTTAATGTCCTGCGCGCGGTCTTTCGGGCAGACGAGTGTGACGCCCTCGGCCTGCACGACCACTAGATCCTTCACGCCGATCACTGCCGTCAGCCGATCCTTGGAGAGCACAATGTTTCCATTGGCATTCAGTGTTTCCACCCGACCGATCTTTGTGTTGCCGCTTTCATCCTGCGCAAAGTGGCTTTCCAGCGCGGGCCACGAGCCGACGTCGTCCCAGGCAAATGTCCCGCAAGCCATGACAATGTTGTCGGCCTTTTCCATCAGCGCATAGTCGACCGAGATTTTGCCAAGGTCTGGATAGGTGGCATCCATGCCCTCGATAATTTTTCCGGCTTTGGCATAGCCCGTCAGCGCATTCATCAGTTCCAGCATTTCCGGGCAGTGCGCACCAAAGGCTTTTTCCAATGATTGAACGGACCAGATAAACATGCCCGAGTTCCAATAGAACTTTCCGGTGGACAGATATTCGCTCGCCGTCGCCTCATCCGGCTTTTCGACAAAGCGGATGGCCTTGCGGAACTCCACGTTGTCCGCTGTATCAAACGTATCGCCGGATTCAATATAGCCAAAGCCGGTCGAGGGATAGGTCGGCTCAATGCCGATGGTCACGAGAATATCGTTTTGCTCCGCGAGATCCATGCCGCCCTTGAGCGTGGCGGAGAATACATCGAGGTCGCCCATCACCTGATCAGCGGTCAGCACGGCAAACACACCCTCTTCGTCCTTGGCTTTCACCAGCGCGCCGCCGCAGGCCACGGCGGCGGCGGTATCGCGGCCGATCGGTTCGCCGACAATGTTTTCCGGCGGAAGCAACGGCGCGGCTTCGCGGGTGGCATCAACCAACTCGGCGTTGGTTACCACAAAGACATTTTCCGGTGGAACCAAACCATCCAACCGATCCACCGCCTGCGCAATCAGCGGCTTATCGCCCACCAGCGCCAGCAATTGCTTCGGATGTTTTGACGTGCTCAGCGGCCAAAACCGTTCGCCCTTTCCGCCTGCCATGATTACCGCATAACGTCCGCTCATATGAACTCCAGTATTAAGTAATTATTTATCCACAGATTTCGCAGATTACTCGGATTTAAGAATCTGTGCATATCTGTGCAATCTGTGGATTCAATTTTTGGTTGCGGCTATGCCGCGCTAGGTATTTTGTGGTTTAAACAGCCTTCACAGCTTTTACCATTTCAGCAACGAACGCGGCCGCATCGGCGCGGCCTTCGGGGGTGTGCGGATTGTTGTGGAACTTTTGCACAATCGCACTGCCAACCACAACGGCATCCGCCAGTTGCGCCGCATCGCGAGCCTGCTCAGGTGTTCCGATTCCAAACCCGAGTGCCACGGGATAGTCGGTCTTTTCCTTGATCCGATCTACCAGCGCCCCGGCACCCTCGGCCAGCTTATCCTGCACACCGGTCACACCCTCGCGCGACACGCAATAGATGAATCCACTGGCACGCTTCACGATTTTTTCAACCCGTTCATCGGGAGACGTTGGCGTAATCAGTTGGATCGCGTTGAGGTTGTTTTGCTTCAGCGCCTGGCGATATGGCCCGGCCTCCTCGAACGGGAGATCCAGCAGTAGAAAACCATCGATCCCCGCTTGCGCCGCAGCGACCATCGATTTGTCGAACCCGCGCGACAGCAAAGGATTCATGTAGGCATAGAAAATCATCGGGATTCCGCTGCGCTCGCGGATTTTGGCGACGCACTCCATCACCCCGTCGAACGTCGATCCCGCCTCCAGTGCGCGTGCCGCCGCCTCCTGATTCACACGGCCATCGGCCAGCGGATCAGAAAAAGGAAGCCCCAGCTCCACGACATCGACCCCCGCATCCTCCAGACGCAACACGATATCCACCGTGTCTTCAAGGGTGGGATCTCCTGCGCCAAGATAGGCGATGAACCCCTTCTCCCCCGACTTCTTTAGTTCGGAAAACTTTCGGTCGACCCTGGTCTTTTTCATAAATGAAGTTACCGGTTATTGGTTATCCGTTATTGGGATTCCGTTCGAGCGCAGAAGTCGGCCTGCAAGCTACTCCTTGCTCCACGCCCCCTGCTCCACTGCCAAAAATCATTCGCGCATCTTACGGGATTCCCCGATCATTGGAAGCATCGCGGCAAAGAAAAAGGCCGTGCGGAAGCACGGCCTTTGGTTGCCACGAGCTACTCGTTATTTAGCAAGCTTAAGAGCTTCAACCTGACCTTGGCGGGCATAGTCAGCGGCCTCGGCGAGGATGCGTGCGGCCTCCTGCGGTGCGTGGAAGCCCATTGAGTTTTCGGCGGCAATGTAATCGAGGCGCCACTGGGCCTTGCGCTGGAACTCCAAGGCAGGCTTGAGTTGCTCGTCGGTTGCCCCGGCTTTCTTGGCGACTTCGACGGCATCGAGCAGATCCATGAGGGCGGCTCCGCCGCGCTGCAGGAGATCGTAGTTGTTCTGCTGAATGGTATCGACGCGTGCGAGGATTTCCGATTCGGAGAAGTGGTGGCAGGGCTGGCAGGAACGGTTGACGTTCAGTAGCGGGCTGCGTACCCAGTGGTCGGAAATCTTGGAGGCTCCGTCACGCATGTAGGGCATGTGGCAGTCGGCGCAGGCAACGCCGCTCCGGGCATGGATACCTTGGCTCCAGAGTTCGAACTCGGGATGCTGCGCCTTGAGGATTTCCGCACCAGATTCCTTGTGCTTGTAGTCGAAGAAGCGGGATCCGCTAGACAACTTGGTTTCATCCCATGTCTTTTCGAGGTCTTCCATCTTCAGGCCATTGGCCCACGGGAAGGTGAGCGGGAAGTCTTTTGAGCAGTAGTATTCGACGTGGCACTGGCCGCAGGCAAACGAACGCATTTCGGTGCGGGTGGCATCGATGTTTGGATCGTACGGAGTCTTGCGCGAACCTTGCCGCCAGATTTCGATGGATGGAATGGCCGGAACGGGGGCATCGGACTCGGCGAGTTTCTGGATGCCGACGATGAAGGCCGGGCGGGTTACACGCAGCTGCATGGAATCGGGGTCGTGGCAGTCGACACAGGAGACCGAGTGGCCGTGGCCCATGTCGTGCACTATCTTGTTGAGTTCCTGGTAGGACATGGCGTGGGTTTTGTTCATGCCGATAAGGGCATCACCATCGCCGAGTTCCCGGTAGACCGGCATGATGGCGGCATGGCAGTGCATGCAAGAACCGGACTGCGGCTTCGTTTGGCGCTTGGTATTTTCTTGGTCGGTGAGCATATAGGCGTGGCCGCGACGATCACGGTAGTCGATCGAGAAGGCGTAGCCGAGGAACATGCGCTTGAGCCAAGGATCGCGTTCGATCTTTTCTGCCGGCAGGGCTTCGCTTCCGCCATGCCCGCCAAAACGGGTACTCGTGGTGAGGGCGGTACGTTTGTAGGAATCATACTGTTTCGGCCAGTTCTTGCCCCACACGGCCGGATCGGTCGTGTCTTCGGTGACTTCGACCAACCGTACATAGGGGTTGCGCGCTTCGCTCTTGCGCTCGAAGATATTGACGAGCAGAGCTACAACGCCCACAGCCACGATTGCGACAACGAGAATGATTGCAATGAATATCCCCGCGCTTCCCGATTTTTTATTTAATTCACTCATGGTTTTTCCTTTCCCTTTTTTCTCCGCGATCTGCTCCGCCAATACCCGTCGGCAACGCACCGTGACCGACTGAAGCATGGCAATGGATACAGCTAACTGCATCTGGATTGGTTACATCTCTCTTGAATAGTTCATGAACCGCATCCTCATGGCACTCCACACAGTTGTGCTGCAGGATTCGGCTGTTCTTTTCCTTGATCATGATCGGTTCTTGAAATTCCTGCGTCGTGAAAGCCTTGGAGTGGTGATAGCCGTTTTCGGCCTTGGCGATGTATTTGGCAATGAAGGTATGTGGCAGATGGCAATCGACGCACCCGGCAACGGCATGGTGGCTCGACTTTTGCCACGAATCATATTGCTGCGTCATGATATGGCAGTTGGCACAGGCTTTGGGGTCGGTGCTGAAATAGGATAAGCCTTCAGCGTATCTAAAGGTAAACGCCCCGATCCCAATTAATAGACCGAGCAGTATGGCCAATATTATTGTCCATTTATCCAAAACCATGCCTTACCCCTTACCTCAATTTCATACGCCAGAATGAGTGAATAAAACCGAGCAATCCAATCATTTATTCTGCTTTAATGGGAAACACGATGCCCAATCTAAATAAGTATTCAAAGTCCAATTTAACCAAAGAAGCTAATTTAAACATTATTCCATTAAGCCCCCCAACTTCCAGCTTGCTTCCATTCCCCGCAAAAAGTAAGAGAAACGCCCATTATGAATGAACCGCTCCTAAAAACTTATCTAGTGAATGTGCTGGGCTGCAAGGTCAATCAATACGACGCGCACCAGATCGAAAGGCTGCTCGAAGGTTTTGGGTTGCGGAAAGCGGTGGGTTCGGACGATGCGGACGCGATCATAATCCACACCTGCGGGGTCACGGCCGCTGCTGCACAGAAATCGCGCCAGACCATTCGACGCCTGCAGCGCGACAATCCCCTCGCCCGGATTATTGTCACCGGTTGCGCCGCGGACGATGAGCTGACGCAGGTTGAGCAGTCCCCCGTCGCGCGCGTTCCCGCCGGTCCCGACTGGCTCCGGCATCTGGCCGAACAACTCAAACAGCTCGACATGCCCGCCCCCGGCCCGGCCGGAAGCATTGAAACCGATGCCTTTCCCGTCTCCAACTTTGGCGACCACA
>DAOUQA010000109.1 GCA_030625905.1 Kiritimatiellales bacterium
CAAGGCTGGGATTGCGGATCATTGGAAAAACAAGCTCTGGTTCAAGAATGTAGCACATGCGTCCCGCTTGCCAAACGCACCGCAGCTGATTGTGCCGAATGGAAGCAATCGCAGCCTACCCGATGACGCAGAAGAGCCGAACGACGGAAAACAAGCGGGACGCATGTTCTACCAAGGAGATGGGTCTGTGCCGTCCACCCCATGCTTTCACTAGGCAAAGTTTCCATGGTTTGGAAAAGTGCGCGCTTGTATATATATCATATAATGATATATATTCTCGAAAACCGAAAAGGGGTTCGGATAAAACCCAAACCAAGTCGGTCAAGTTCCACAATCTGGATGCCATTGGAAGCATTTGTGCCATAGGCTTGAAGTTGGTCGGCCAATGGGGTTTAAATACACGTTCATTTTGTGGGGAATTCAATGTTCAGGCATACACACCAGCTTAGAGTGCGCTACAGCGAATCGGATCGAATGGGGACGTTCTACAACTCCCGTCTTCTGGAGTGGATGGAGGTTGGGCGCTCGGAGCTGATCCGTGCGACGGGGTGCTCGTATGCCGAATGGGAAAAGCGCGGGGTGATGGCGCCGATTATGGAGGCCAACCTGAAGTTTACGGGTCGCGCGGGCTATGATGACCTGCTGGAAATCGAGACGGTGTGCAGTCGCGAAGGCCGCGCCCGCCTGCGGTTTGAATCGAAGGTTATTTTGGACGGCAGCGGCCGACCGGTCGCGGAAGGCCACACGATCCACGCACTAACGGATTCAAAAGGAAAGCCCATCCGCATTCCGGATTGGATTGCGGAAACATTAACCCTTTAGGCATAGTTTTTTTTGGAACCACGAAATACACAAACCACACGAAACCGGACAGAGATGGCCTTTTTTATTTTCGTGTATTTGGTGTATTTCGTGGTTAACTGATTGTCTTACGAATTCGAACGGAGAGATGTTTATGAGCACTGAACGAAACTTGTTGAGCGGGAACGAGGCGGTGGCGCTCGGTGCCATGCACGCCGGCTGCGCGCTGGGTGTCGGCTATCCCGGAACGCCGTCGACCGAAATCCTGGAAAACTATTCAAAGCTCGGCGGCAAGGCGCAGTGGTCGCCCAACGAAAAGGTGGCGGCGGAGGTCGGCATTGGCGTGGCCTTTTCCGGAACACGCACGCTGGTTACGATGAAACACGTGGGGCTGAACGTGGCGGCCGATCCGTTCTTCACCGTGGCCTACACGGGCGTGACCGGCGGCATGGTGATGGCCGTGGCGGACGACCCCGGCATGGCGTCGTCGCAGAACGAGCAGGATTCGCGCAACTATGCGCGCGCCGCAGGCGTGCCCATGCTCGAACCGGCCGACTCGCAGGAAGCCTACGAAATGACCAAGCTGGCGTTCGAACTTTCCGAACGTTGGAACATTCCGGTTCTGCTTCGTCTTTGTACCCGCGTCTGCCATTCCAAGACCATCGTGGTTCCCGGCGACTCTACGGACGTTCCGCAGGCGAACTATGAGCGCAACATCCAGCAGCGGGTGATGATTCCGGGCTACGCCCGCCCCGCGCACAAGGCATTGCGCAACAAGCTGGTCGAGATGGAGGCGTGGAACAATACCGCTGGCCCGAATCCGATATTTGGCGACAGCACGAAGCTGGGCATTATCACCAACGGTGTTTCCGCCCTCCACACATTGGAAGCCGCGCCGGACGCGAAGGTGCTTAAACTCGGCATGGTTTATCCGCTACCGATGAAGGCCATTCTCGACTTCATCGGTTCCGTCGACGATTGCATCGTAATTGAAGAGGGCGACCCCTTCATCCAGACCGAAGTGCAGGCTGCGGGCGGTAAGGTTCGTCCGCGTTTGGAGCGGTATCGCTTTGGCGAGTTGGACGTGGTGCGCGTGAAGCGTATTATTGCCAACGACAATTCCGAGGAACCTGCTCCGCCGCGCGGCAAGCCGCCGCAGCTGTGCGACGGCTGTCCGCATGGCGCCAGTTTCGGGATACTCAAGAAGCTGGGTTGCATTGTTACCGGCGACATTGGTTGCTATACCTTGAGCGTACTGCCGCCGTACGAAACCATGGATACCTGTGTCTGCATGGGCGCTTCCATCGGTATCGGCCTCGGCATGCGCCACGTGCTGCCGGAGGAGCAGGCGCGCAAGGTGGTCAGTGTGATCGGCGACGGCACCTTCATGCACAGCGGACTGACCGGTGTGGCGGACATGGTCTGCAACCGCCCCGAAACCGGACATGTGATCGTAATTCTCGACAACGGCACCACGGCGATGACCGGTCTGCAGGAGCATCCCGGGACTGGAAAAAAACTCGACCACCTGCCTTCGGGTAAAACCGTTTCGCTCGAAGCCACGTGCGAAGCCATGGGTGTTGACAAGGTTGTCATTGTCGATCCACAGCGCGAGATGGATGAATTCGAGCGGGCCATGAAGGAGGCGATGGCCTCGAATGACCTCACGGTTGTCATTGCGCGCCGTCCGTGCATTCTCGCTATTGTCCGCGACGCCAAGTTTGAACGCGGGGAGACGGTTCGCTAGCGAACCTGAATATCGAATATTGAACAAGGAATTATGAATTTCGAAGGATGGGACAAATGGATAAGGTAGTGAACGTTAAATTTGCGGGGCTAGGCGGGCAGGGGATCCTGACCTGCACCGATATTCTCGGGCGCGTGGTGTTCGACATGGGCAACGATGTGAAGAAGGCCGAAGTGCACGGCATGAGCCAGCGCGGCGGGGCGATCACCTCGGATCTGCGCTATGGCGAGAAGGTGTTCAGCCCCATGATCCCGGTCGGCGAGGCCGACTTCCTGGTCGTGCTGGGCGAAGACCAGATCGAACCAAACCAACACCATCTCAAGGCGGGAGGAATCCTGGTGAAGCCGTCGGATTTCGATGCGGAGAAGCTGGAAAACAAGCGGACGCTGAACATTGCTCTGCTGGGTGCGCTGAGCAGGCACATGGGCTTTTCGGTGGATCAGTGGCTGGGCGCCGTCCGTCAGCAGTTGCCGGAGCGGTTGCATGCGGTGAATGAAAAAGCCTTCTATCTGGGCCGGGGTGAGTGATGCTTGAGAAAGTGAAAAAAATGATCCAGCAGAATGATCGTTTCGGGAAGCTTCTCGGAGTCGAAATCCTGGAGGTCGGGGAGGGGTTGGCAACGACGTGCCTAAAGATTACGAACGACCACCTGAATGCGGCGGATGTGGCGCATGGCGGGGCGGTATTTTCGTTGGCGGACATTGCGCTGGCCGTGGCCTCGAATTCCTATGGCAACATTGCGTTGCTGACGAACGGTTCGATTACCTTCTTTGGGGCCACAAAGGAAGGCGACACGCTGACCGCCCGCGCCGAAGAGATCGGAGGCAGCCGCAAGCTGGGGCACTACCGCGTGGAGATATTGAATTCCGACGACGAATCGATTGCCATCTACACGGCAACAGTTTATCGAACGGGCAAGCCGCTTTTGTAGGATGGTTGGAGGGAGATCTTGAACGCACAGCAATAAGGTTCATGTCCCATTTCCGGAATGAAGATATTGAGTTGGAGAAAAACAGGTGTAGTACGCGCTTCCCGTCTGCGGGAGCGCGCAACTGGCTCCATCAGAATGGAAGCCGGTACCACACCATTTCCGCTTTCCCGAAACTGGGGCGACATGAACAAAAAAAGCGCCCCGCAATGGAGCGCTTTTTTCCGTCTAGCAATAAATACCTAGAACGCGTAGTTGAGTTCGAAGCGCAGGAACGTTGCGGTGTTGTCGCGCTGCGCGGCGTTGTAGTAGGCGCCCGGTTGCATCAGCTCGAACAGGACGTGCCCGGTCAGCTTGTCCCGCTGACTAAAGAGCTGCTCCTTGATGGTGAACTTGTTCCACCAGGTGAAGAGCAGGCCGCGGCCGTTGCTGGTTCCCGGCCCGTTGTCTTCTGGGGCAAACATGTAGCCGAGCAGGAAGTCGGCTTTGTAGTTCTTCATCGGCGAGATGGAAAAGTCGATGTGCGGCATGCTTACGTTTTTCCATTGTCCGGCACCGGTGGTGTCGTAGGAATAGACATACAACTCACTGTATTGCGGCCAACGGGCGAATACCGGGTTCCAGTCTTCGGACAGGTGGTACCAACCGACACCCAGACAGGCTTTCTGCTCTTCCATGCCCTCGATATGCCAGCTGACCAGTGCGTCAATCATGTACTCGGAGGTGTCGGGTGATGACTGGTAGGCCATTTCTAGGTTGACATCGATTGCATCATTCAGCTTGGGCATCAGGCGCGTACCGACGGTGTTGATTTCATCGTCCAGACCTTGCTCTTGGGTCTTGATGATCCAGTAGGCTTCCCATGGCAGGTCTTCATAGGTTTTATTTTTGATGTAGACAGCGCCTCCGGCTTCCGCTCCGTCATATGCATCGCCGCCGCCAAGCCCGACAATGTCGCGATCCTGTGTATGAAGGGCGAAGGGGTCGTGGGCACGGGTGTACATGGCAAGGAGGTCGACCGTTGTGCTATCGATGCCTTTGTAGGAAACCTTGGCCGCATCAAAGTAGATCGTGCGCGATCCATCCTTTGGCGTACCGTCGAGGATCAGCTTGCCGGTACCGTAGATCATATCCTGACGGCCGACGCGCACATCGAACATGTCGTGCTTGTAGTCGACAAAAAAGTTGTCGATGACGGTTTCGTCAAAGGCCGACCAGTTGTACGGTCCGTCCGGCTTCTGGACTGTGCGGAACTCGTTGACCAAGCGACCGCGGAAGTAGAGATTGTCGTTCGGGTGGTATTCACCGAAGACGCGGGTACGGTAGCGCTGGAAGCTGTTGGCTCCGCCGCGGGCTTCGGGGCCAGCGACTAGGGTGGGGTCGCCGTAGGGGATGTGGTCAAAGTAGACCGTGCGGAAGCGGAAGTCGCCGCCCCACTTGAATTGATCGGATTCTGGCGCGGCGGCTTCAGCCAAGGCCTCGGCCTTCGCCGGTTCGACATAGTTCTTGTCTTCGCTCTTCTCTGCGGCGAATGCCGCGCTTGCAGTGATTGCCGCAGTCAGCAGCATGATGGTCGTTTTTTGCTTCGTATTCATATGTGTATCCCCTTTGTTGTTATTTTTTCCCCATGCACCGTTCCAGATGCTCTTCCGGTAGCTTCTTGGTCAGCAGCGCCACAACCACCGTTACCACGATTGCGATCGGCAGGCCAATGATGAGTGGGTCAACGAACGCCCACACCATTGGCCCTGCCTTGGCAAACACCTCTTTCCCGTCAACCAACTGGATGGCCAAAGACCGCGTTCCAAACAGCTTGTCGCAGATGGTTAGGGCGGTGGAGGCTTTTTCCTGGACGAATATGATCCAGAACAGGCTGGAGAACGCGCCGGAAAGCATGCCGGCAATGGCGGCGGCCTTGGTGATGGTGCGGCTCCAGAGCGCCCCGACATACATGGGCAGGAACGCACAGGCGCAGAGGCCGAAGAAGATGGCCGTGCCGCGCGCCACGATGGCGGTGCCGGTTTTGCCGAACTTGGCTTCCATCAGGTAGCTAAGGTAGACGGAAATCAGAATGCCGACGAGCACGCCGACACGGGTGGCAATGACGCCGCCGCCTTTTTTCTTCTGTCCCAAGGATTCCTCGACCAGGTCGCGGCCGAGGGACGTTCCCATCACGTGGAACTGGCTACTCAACGTGCTCATGGCGGCGGAGATCAGCGTAAGCATGAACAAGACACTGAACCATTGCGGCATGGCGCTTTGCAGATACATGGGAATAATCGATTCCACACTGCCTTTGGCGGCGACGATGGAGACCTTGCCGAGGGTTTCCTGGAAGTGGACGTTGGAGAGGGCGCCGACGATGAAGGCCACGCCGGTCATCATCATGATGAAGATGCCGCCGATGGGAATCGCGCGGTTGAGCTCCTTGTTGCTTTTGACGGTCATGTAGCGGACGGCCAGTTGCGGCTGCGCCAGCACGCCGATGCCGACGCCCATGATGATGGTGCTGACCAGTACCCACCACAGCGGTGCCCCGAACTTGGGCATGCTCGTCCAGCCCTGGTGTCCACCGGCCTGCAGCTTGGCGGGAACCATCGATGCCATATCGGTTAGGCTTTGGTGCGCGGCGGTTACGCCACCCATCTTGACATAGGTTAGGATGAGCAGGGCGGTCATGCCGAAAAGCATGATGGTGCCTTGCAGTGCATCGGTGTACATAACGCCCTTGATGCCGCCCATAATCACGTACAGGGCAATGATGATCGCGAAAACAAACAGGGCGGTGTTGTAGTCCATTGCCAATTGCGATGAGATATACTTAACCGCTCCGGTCAATACTGCCGAGGCATAGAGCGGGATGAACAGGAAAATAATCAACGCCGCCGCGCCTTGGATAAAGCGCGATTGGAAGCGGCGTCCCAATAGCTCCGGGAAGGTATGCGCATCAAGCCGCAACCCCATCCGGCGGGTGCGCCCGCCGAATACCCAGAAGGCAATGAAGATGCCGATAAAGATGTTTAGGAACGTGAGCCAAAGCAATCCCATGCCGAACACGCCGGCTGCGCCGCCGAAGCCGATGATCGCCGAGGTGCTGATGAAGGTGGCGCCGTACGACATCGCCATGACGTAGGGGTGGACCTTGCGGCCGCCCAGCATGTAGTCGGTCGCCGACTTGGTGGTTCTGTAGCCCCGGAAGCCGAGGTAGCCAATGACGCATAGGTACGCAACAACAATAATAATCATCCAAATAGACATAGTTTTCTCCAGTTTTTATTTTGGAATTTTGATGGCCGATTTTTTGAACTCAGGCGGCGGCCTTTTTGGAAGAAGCTGTCGCAGACCCGAAATTCGGAATTCAAAAATCGGAATTCGGAATTCTTCAGAGTTCCTCTTCAACCCGGTCTTCTTCTTCGGCCCACTTGCGGACGTCCTCCTCGGACTCGCTTTCCGGATCATCCTTGTTCCATTTGATGATTCCCCACACTAGGCACAACAGTGCGCTGACGATGCAGAGTATGTAGGCGATCGATACCCACTTATCTTCTATACCTAACATGTATATCCCCCTAATGTTTCTGTTGATCGACGTGTAAGGAACGCTAGCAATTTAGAATGCGTAGTAGCAACCAATGATTTTAATTAATTTTAGTTCTTATTAAACAAAACGTGATCATGATACTCACATTATCATGGGGGTCGCTTTTATTTTTTTTGGGGAAAAGGGGATTTGCCCAATTCCGGGCAGATGGTACGGTTTGCTAAGGGACTAAAACAAGGAGTTAGGTGAATGAAAGCAAAAGAATGGATTTCAGATCTGCGGGTATACGAGCCGGGCAAGCCGATCGAGGAGGTGGCGCGCGACTTGGGCTTCGACGACATCGCGGAAATTGTAAAGGTGGCGTCGAACGAAAATGAACTCGGTCCATCACCCATGGCGATCGAG
>DAOUQA010000018.1 GCA_030625905.1 Kiritimatiellales bacterium
GGCAAGCTGCTCAAGCTACTGAAAACCAAGCTAAAGTTTACCGACAAGGCCGAGGCTCGAACCTTCTTCCAGCAGCTCACGCAAGCGTGCAGGGACTGGAACGGCAGCGAATTCCAATCGGACGAGTTTAAAAACATTGAAGAGCAAATGACCAAAAAGATCGCGGAGGTTTCGGATTATGCAGAATAAAGTCTACCACCGGATCGAACAGATTACCGGCAACGTTATTGTGGTGAAGGCCGATGGGGTGACCAACGGCGAGCTGGCGCAGGTCGAGGCCATGCACGGCACTTCGCTGGCGCAGGTGATCCGCCTGGAAGGCGGGGATGTGTTCCTCCAGGTCTTTGCGGGAGGCCGCGGCGTTGGAACCGATGCCAAAGTGCGCTTCCTGGGAAAAGCCATGCAGATACCCTTCTCGGACAACCTGCTCGGGCGCGTATTCACCGGCTCCGGCGTTCCGCGCGACAGTGGCCCGGTCATCGAGGAAAACATGATCGATATCGGCGGGCCGTCCGTAAACCCGGCCAAGCGCATCATCCCGCGCAACATGATCCGCACCGGCATCCCGATGATCGACATCTTCAACACGCTGGTGGAGTCGCAGAAGCTGCCGATCTTCTCGGTGGCGGGCGAACCCTACAACGAGCTGCTCGCGCAGATCGCCCTGCAGGCCGAAGTCGATGTGATCATTCTCGGTGGCATGGGTTTGAAGCACGACGACTATCTTTTCTTCCGCGACAAGCTCGACGAAAGCGGCGCGCTTTCCCGCTCGGTCATGTTCGTCCACACGGCCTCCGACCCGACGGTGGAATGCCTGCTCGTTCCGGATATTGCGCTGGCCGTGGCTGAAAAATTCGCCTTGGAAGACAAGCGCGTGCTGGTGCTGCTGACCGATATGACCAACTTTGCCGACGCCATGAAGGAAGTGGCGATCACGATGGAGCAGATTCCCTCGAATCGCGGCTATCCCGGCGACCTCTACTCGCAGCTCGCTTCCCGCTATGAAAAAGCCGTCGACTTTGAAGGTAGCGGATCGATCACCATCCTAGCCGTTACCACCATGCCGGGCGATGACGTGACCCATCCGGTCCCGGACAACACCGGCTACATTACCGAGGGACAGTTCTACCTGAAGAATGGCCGCATCGAACCATTCGGCTCGCTCAGTCGCTTGAAACAGCAGGTAAATGACCGCACGCGCGACGACCACCGCGCAATCATGGACACCATGATCCAGCTCTATGCGTCCTACAAGGAAACGCTTGAAAAGCAATCGATGGGCTTCCGCATGAGCGACTGGGACACCAAGCTGCTCAAGTATGGCAAGCGCTTCGAGGACGAGATGATGGACATCACCGTCAACCTGCCACTCGAAGAAGCCCTCGACGACGGGTGGAAGATTCTCGCGGACTGCTTCGAGCCCGCCGAAACCGGCATTGCCTCCAAGCTGACGGACAAGTTCTGGCCGAGCAACGCGTAGCGTTGCAGTTAATAGTTATCTGTTATTCGTTATCAGGAATATGAGTGAGAAGATTACATCGTTTGAAGATCTAGAGTGTTGGCAGGCTTGTCGACGTTTGCGGATATTCATTGCCAAGACTGTTGTGCCGACCCTTCCCAAGGAAGAACGCTACGGGCTGGCTTCGCAGATTCTTCGATCCGCCCGCTCTACCACGGCGAACATCGCCGAAGGGTATGGACGTTTCCACTATCTGGACAATGCCAAATTTTGCAGCAATGCCCGGGGCTCATATTTCGAAACGCTGGATCACCTGATAACCGCTAACGACGAGAACATGATTCCAAACGAAATGCTTTCTAAAGGGCGGCAACTCGTCAACGAAGCGACTAAAATATTAAATGGCTACATCAAATATTTGCGGCGACAAGCATCGTCCCCGGATAACCAATAACAAATAACTGTTTTATCATGGCAAAAATAAAACTAACTAAAAATGAGCTTAAGACGCAGCGCGATTCCATGGCGCGGTTCCAACGCTATCTGCCGACGCTACAACTCAAGAAGCAGCAGTTGCAGATGGAGATGCGCCGCCTTGACCAGGAAATCCTTGAAAAGCGCGACGAGGAGCAGGAGGCGCGGGCGCGGCTTAGCTCGTGGATCCAGCTCTACTCCGAGCCGATCGATCTTGCGCCCTATGCCGATGTCCAGACCTTGGAAACCTCCATCGGAAATATTGCAGGGGTGAACATTCCGATACTCGACCACCTCGTTTTCAAGGAGGCCACCCCCAACCTGTTCGAGACCGACCCTTGGACGGACGAGGGCATCCGCGTGCTGAAGCAGCTCACCCGCCTGCGCATGGAACGCCAGATTCTCGAAGAGCAGCACCGCCTACTTGGCGAGGAACTGCGCACCACCACGCAGCGCGTCAACCTGTTTGAAAAAGTAAAGATTCCAGAGGCCAAGGAAAATATCCGCGTGATCCGCATCTTCATGGGCGACCAGCAGACCGCCGCCGTCGCCCGCTCCAAAATCGCCAAAGGGAAAAGCGCTTAAAAACATTATGATCGTTAAGATGAAAAAACTGACGCTCTTGTGTACGCTCGCGCAACAGGAGCGGACGCTGAAGACGCTACGGGATCTCAAGGTCGTCCATGTGGAGCATGTCCAGACCCCGGAAGGTTCCGAGCTGGAAGCGGCACGCAATCACTTGCTGTATGTCCAGCGGGCGAAAGAGGTTCTTGAGGCGCGCCCCGAAACCGATTCGACGGGAAAGGATCCCACCCATTTGGTGAATATGGTATGGAAGCTGATCCACAAGGAAAAAGAGCTTCAGGAAACCCTTCAGGCCTTGGAACACGAACAGACCCGCATTACCCCCTTTGGCGAGTTTGATCCGCGCAAGATCGAGAAGCTCATCAAAAACGGTCTTTTTGCCAAGCTCTACGAGTTGCCGATCAAGAATACACCCGAAGCACCGGAAGGCGTTGCCGTGTCGGAGATCAGCCGCGCGAAGAACATCATCTATGTCCTCGCCGTTGGCCACGAGGAATTCAGCATTCCCGCACACGAAGTACGCCTACCCGACCGCTCACTATCGCGCATTGAGTACCATATCGGAAAAACCAAAAAGGCACTCGAAGAAACCGACGCCGAATTCCAGCACTATGCCGCCGACCGGAAGATGGTGGAACAAATCGCCGGAAACGCCGCCGACGGCGTCAACTATCTCGAAGTCCAGCAGGGCATGGGCACCGAAAATGCATTCACCTATCTAAAAGGTTTCTATCCAGCCGATCAGGAAGCAGATATCGAAGCGGCGGCAAAAGAAAACGGCTGGGGCTACCAGTTTGAAGAGGTCTCCGGCGACGACACCCCACCCACCCTGCTCCGAAATCCCAAATGGATTTCCCCCATCAAGGCCGCGCTGGATCTTATCGATGTTGTTCCGGGTTACAAGGAACTCGATGTCAGTGCCCTCTTCTTAATCTTCCTGAGTATCTTCTTTGCCTTTATCGTTGGCGATGGAGGATATGGCCTCCTCTTCCTCGGATTAACCCTCTTTGGAAAGATAAAAATGAAAAGGAACAAGGCGGCTCAACCCGGATTGAACCTGATGCTGATCATGAGTACCGCTACTATCCTATTCGGAACCTTGACCGGAAATTTCTTCGGCATCCCGACAGGCAATCTTCCCCTCGTATTGCAAAAACTAACCAATCCCTATATGACCGGAAAGGTTGGAGAGGGCCTCTGGAATGCCGATCTTGCAGCAAGCAATATCATGTTTATTTGCTTTACCATTGCAGTCGTACACCTATCGATTGCCCACCTGTGGAATATTGTAAGGAAAATTAATTCCCCTGCTGCTCTTATTGATCTCGGCTGGCTATTCTGTACGTGGTCGCTTTACACCATTGTTCTTGAACTTGTGCTGGAAGTAACCCTGTTCTCGATGGTTAAGACGGTGCAGGTTCCCCTCGTGGGCGCTGGGGCAATGATAGTTGCTGCCGGATTGATCTTAACCAAATCCTACATCGGACTTATCACTCTATTTCTCGATGTGATCAGCAACTTTGTGGACATTATCTCCTACATCCGCTTGTACGCTGTGGGAGCAGCATCGCTTGCCGTGGCCCAAGCATTCAATGAGATGGCTCTTGGTGACAATCTAGATGGAAAATTTACTCTTGGAGCTGCGCTGATCCTATTTGCCGGCCATACCCTTAACATTGTCTTGGCTGCCATGGGCGTGATGGTTCACGGCATTCGCTTGAACACCCTGGAATTCTCTGGCCATGCCGGAGTCGAATGGGCCGGTATCCACTTCAACCCTTTCAGAAAAAACACAGACAATCTTTAACCTGGAAATCGTTTAACCTGAGGAAAATAAAATGACAGAACTAGCACCCGCACTCATCAAGCTCGGAGGAGTAGCTGCCTTCTCACTCGCCGCAATCGGATCGGCACTTGGAACCGGAACCGCCGCCATGGCCGGCATCGGAGCATGGAAGAAATGCTACTTACAAGGAAAGACCGCTCCCTTCATCTTGCTCGTATTCATCGGCGCACCGCTCTCACAGACCATCTATGGTCTGCTTATGTTGATTAACTTCAACAAAATCGCATCCACCGAAGCTGCCGCTACTATCTGGCCTGCAGTACTCGGAGCGGGCATCATCGGTGGCATTGCGGTCGGCTTCTCCGCATGGTATCAGGGAAAGACTTCGGCCGCAGCCAACGACTCCATTGCGGAGACAGGACAGGGTCTGACCAACTGCATCATTTCGATCGGTATTGTAGAAACAGTCGCTCTTTTCGTAACGTTCCTTATTGGAATGGCTTTTAAATAGGCTTCCACCTGTTGGGGAATTGGAAACGCCACGGAGTAATCCGAGGCGTTTTTTTCGGTAAGTTTTTGGAGTGCTGCGGGAAGCGAAGTGCCACGCCGCTCTTTGCGCACGTCGAGCCGATCCGCAGGAAAAGCGGTGTCGCCCGGGGGTTGCCGCCGCACTCCAAGATTTTATTCCCTTACCCCCACTTGCCTTTGCCCATGTGGCCTTGCATTTCGGTCATGGAGAGTTTCATCTGAGTATAGGAGGCCCTCAGGCTCTTCTCAAATACATCCACGCATCCCGGATCAAGGGCATCGCGGAGGCCGGCTTCGCAAACCCGCTCGATCTGGCGTGCGAGGTCGATCAGTTGTGCGTGAAGCGCGTTGGTATTGCGCGAGCGTTCAATCAAATTTGCTTCCGCTTCATCCAATTCGGTAAAGACCGACCCCGCCGCACCGCACTTTGGGCAGATACCGCATACTTCATCGCCGTCGTGGATATAACCGCAAACACATTTCCATTTTTTCATCCAGTCCTCCTTGGTTAACTGCGAGGGATTTTAAAACCGATAGACCAGAATGCAAGAGCAAGCTTTCGATGATTCTTTGCGTGCGAAAAGCCGCCGTATAACGGCGGCTGTACTGTAAATCCTGCACTACGTGCTGGATTCTGCGCTGGAGCGGTGCAATTATTTCCCCATGAAACTACAGTCCGTCACCCAAACCCTTGGAAACATTGCCCCGCCAAGCCTTGCGGAGGAGTGGGACAACGTTGGATTGCTGATCAATCCCTTGCGCCCACGCAACGTAAAGAAGATCCTACTGACAATCGACCTGACCGAAACAGTGGCCGATGAAGCTATCGCGTCAAAAACAGACTTGATCGTGGCCTACCATCCGATCCTGTTCCGTCCTGCAAACCGCCTGAACGCAGACAACGCCTACGACCGCGCAATCATGAAGCTGGTTCAGAAAAATATTGCGGTCTACTCCCCCCATACTGCGCTTGATGCCGTGATCGGTGGAGTGAACGATTGGCTGGCCGACGGCATCGGCGAAGGGGAAATTTCCGTTCTCCAACCCATTGAAAACTCCGATGCGGGGCAAGGACGGCTGGTCGATCTCAAGCGACCCGTGAAAATCAAAACGCTGGCACAGCGCATCAAGAAGCACCTTGGCCTCAAAACCCTCCGTCTAGCAGCCGCAAAAGAGGATATGCCGATCAAAACCATCGCCCTCTGCGCAGGAGCGGGAGCCGATGCGTTCAAGGGTATTCAGGCCGATTGCTACCTTACTGGGGAAATGAGCCACCACAATGTCTTGGCCGCAACGTTGAATGGCTCGCACGTGATTCTTTGCGAACACACCAATACCGAACGCGGTTATCTTCCAGTATTTGGTAAAATACTCGCCAAAGCGCTGGGCAACGGTGTTGACATCTCCGTCTCCGAACTAGATTCTGACCCGATTGAATTCCATTAGGAAACCCGAAGTTTTTCCTAATGGAGTTACCGGTTAATCGTTACTCGTTATCCGTGCAATAGCACGATGCATCGGGAGTAGCCGGATAACCAGTAACTGATAACTAATAACCAATAACTGGAATAGCAACATGGCCAAAAAGAAAAAATCCGCCTACGCCGAAGCGGGCGTGGATATCGATGTAATGATGAATTCGCTCAAGCGGATCGGTAAAAAGGTCAAGGGAACCAACACCTCTGGCGTAGTTAGTGAAATCGGCTCGTTCGGCGGGCTTTTCAAGTCGCCCGGCAAGGAAAGCCTGCTGGTGAGTAGCGTCGATGGCGTCGGCACCAAACTTAAAGTGGCTCACATGGCCGACAAGCACAATACCGTCGGACAGGATCTAGTCAACCACTGCGTAAACGATATTCTCGTACAGGGCGCTCACCCGCTTTTTTTCCTCGACTATCTCGGCACGGCGTCGCTGAACCCCAAGGCCTTTGAAGATGTCGTCGGCGGCTTCTGCAAGGCCTGCAAGGAAAACGGCGCGGCGCTACTCGGCGGCGAGACCGCTGAAATGCCCGGCCTCTACCCGAAGGGGGAATACGACCTCGTCGGAACCATCGTCGGCACAGTCGAGCGCAAGAAGCTCATCACTGGAAAGAAAATCAGGAAGGGCGACATCCTGATTGGCCTCCCCTCCACCGGCCTGCAGACCAACGGCTACTCGCTGGCACGCAAGGTGATTTTCGAGAAGGCCGGAAAGAAACTTTCCGACCTTGTTCCTGGCACTAAAACCACCTTCGAAAAAGCCCTGCTCGCCATCCACAAGAGCTATCTCAATCCGGTATTGGCCGTCATGAAGAAGGTCGACATCCACGGCATGGCCCACATTACCGGTGGCGGGCTCTACGACAACGTGCCGCGCGTACTGCCCGATAATGTCGACGCCGTATTCGACCGCTCCACCTGGAAAACACCGGCCATCTTTGAATTCATCGAAGAAACCGGAAAGGTCGATCACGAGGAGATGTACCGCGTGTTCAACATGGGCATCGGCTATGTGCTCATGGTTGGCAAGAAGGATGTCGAGCAAACCTTGAAGATCCTCAAGGCCAACAAGCAGCACGCCATCATTGTTGGCGAGGTGGTTCCCGGAACCGGGAAATCGGTGCTGGTCAACTAGGAAACGTAGAACAGGCATCTTGCCCGTTGCTCCTCTTGTGCATCGGAATCATGGGCAGGATGCCCATGCCACACCTAATCCACCAGCACATGCCGCATGTTGTGGCCGAGGTGGCAGGTGATTTCGTAGGGAATGGTTTCCGCCAGCCGGGCAAGGTTTTCAACACTGTTTGGTGCCACCGGATCGGATGAAATAATTTCCACCTCTCCGCCCACCAGCGCATCGGGAATATCGGTAATATCCACCGTCATCTGATCCATCGATACCCGCCCGCATACCGGCGCATCCTGGCCATTGATCCGTACGACCGCCTTGTTGGAGAGGTTCCGAAAATAGCCATCGCCATAGCCAATAGGCACGATACCGACGCGGCTGTCGCGGGCGTATTCATGCGTCAGCCCATAGCCGCTACGGCTCCCCTTCGGAACATGCTTCACAGCAATCAGCTTGGCCATGACCGACATGCAGGGCTTAAGCTCAATCTGGTTGCGCAGGTGATCCGATGGATGGCATCCATAGACCGCAAGGCCGGGACGGACCATTTCAAAGTGCGTTTCCGGCAGATCGATTATAGCTGCGGAATTTGCGGCGTGATGGGTCACTCCCCCCCCGACAGGCCATACCGTTTTGAATAGTTTCAACTGTTCCAGAGCAGCGGTTTTATCCGTCTCGCCAGCCGTGGCGAAGTGGGTATAAATACCGGTCAATTCGACCCCCGGCGTCTCTTGGATAGTGGCAACCATATCCGTTGCCTGCCGGGCAGGCACGCCTAATCGCCCCATGCCGGTATCGACCTTGAGATGGACAGGCGCCGTGGCACCTGTTCGTTCGGCTGCGGCCTGCACCGAAGCCAGTGCGCTTTTGGACATCACGGTTTGGGTGATCCCCTGCCGAACCAGTTCGTCCTGAATATCGTAATCGTCGAAGTAGGCCGATAAAAAGCAAAGGATGAATCCGTCGTAGCCGCGCTGGCGCAACGCCAGCGCCTCGGTGGGCGAAGCCACGGCAAGGCCATCCACCAATTCGGCCAATACTGGATAAAGAACCTCCATGCCATGGCCATAGCAGTCGTCCTTGACAACGGGACACAGTTTGACATCCGGACCGATTAGCCCACGTAACGCAGCAACATTGTGCCGCACTGCGGATGCCGAAATCGATGCTGTCAGATAGTTTTTCATTTCAATGCAAAATGAGGCGAAGCTCCTCGTCTACCATGCTGTAGCCGCGATCCGCGATCGCGGGCAGGATCACCGATCCCACCTACAATTCACTAGGCCGAAGACAACTGCACGCTGTGCTGGTTCTCGAAGCTGGCAATATCACCCTCGAACAGAAGCGACTCGGCAATATCGTCCAGCCCCTGGAGAAGCTTTTCCTTTACAGCCGGATCAACCTCAAACTTAAATTCGATTTCCTTGAAGGAAACCTTTTGCTCTTCGAGGTTGATTGTTGCCTCGAGTGCTTCATCGGCCGCGGCCATTTCAAAGATTTGGCCGACTTGTTCACTGCTCAATTGGACGGTCAGCAAACCATTCTTTGCGCAGTTGTTGCGGAAGATGTCGGCAAAGCCGGGGATGTCGCCTTCGATCGGGGCAATGACGACTTTGAAGCCCTGCTGGGCTACCGCCCATACCGCATGCTCGCGGCTGGAGCCGCAACCAAAGTTATTGCGTCCTACCAGAATCGAGGCGCCCTTCGTTTTCGGCTGGTTCAGGATAAATTCGGCATTGTCAGAACCATCGTCGTTGTAGCGCCAATCGAAAAACAGTGCCGAACCAAAGCCTGTGCGCTTGATCGATTTCAAGTGCTCTTTCGGGATCAACGCGTCCGTATCGATATTTGCCCGATCAACGGCACAAACGGTTCCTGTAAATGTCTTAAATGCATCCATAGTGTTAAATCCTAATTTCTAATCTCTAAATACTAAACAATATTCAATTGCCGGACATCAACAAAGTGTCCCGCAATTGCCGCCGCGGCCGCCATGGCCGGACTGACGAGGTGTGTTCGGCCACCCCGTCCCTGACGTCCCTCGAAGTTGCGGTTGGAGGTGGAAGCGCAACGCTCCTTGTCCTTCAGCTTGTCGGGGTTCATGGCTAGGCACATGCTGCAACCGGCATAGCGCCACTCGGCACCCGCTTCGTGGAAGATGCGATCGAGGTGCTCGGCCTCGGCTTGGTAGCGAACCTTTTCCGACCCCGGAACCACCAGCACGCGCACGCCATCGGCCACCTGCTTGCCCTCCATCACCTTCGCGGCTTCGCGAAGATCTTCGATACGACCATTGGTGCAGCTTCCGATGAATACGGTATCAATCTTGATATCGGTCATCTTCATGCCCGGCTCAAGCCCCATATAGTCGAGCGCACCGCGCACATCTTCGGGGCTGTATTCCGGAACGGCATCAAGCTGCGGAACGGTGCCGCTGATGCCGGTCACCATGCCGGGGCTGGTTCCCCATGTCACCTGCGGCTCAAGCGTTTCGACATCAATCACAAGCGTCTTATCAAACACCGCGTCATCGTCGGAATAGAGCGTTTTCCAATATTCGATCGCCTCGTTCAGCGCATCGTCTTTCGGGGCGAACGGACGGTCTTCGGCAGTGACATAACCGATGGTAGTCTGATCGGGAGCGATGAGTCCTGCGCGAGCGCCCGCCTCGATCGCCATATTGCAGACCGTCAGGCGGCCTTCCATCGAAAGCGCCGCGATCGCTTCGCCACAGAACTCGAATGCACAGCCGGTTCCTCCAGCGGTTCCAATTTCACCGATCAATTCAAGCACCATGTCCTTGGCCGTCACGCCGTGCGGGATCCTGCCCTTGAACTCAACCCTGTACTGCAACGGCTTTTTCTGGCGGAGTGTCTGCGTGGCGAGCACGTGCTCCACCTCGGAAGTCCCAATGCCGAAAGCAATTGCACCGAAGGCCCCGTGCGTTGCGGTATGCGAATCGCCGCATACAACCGTCGTGCCCGGAAGCGTGATGCCCTGCTCGGGGCCGATAATATGCACAACACCCTGCTTATCGGATTCCATGCCGTAGAAGGTGATGCCTGTCTCGGCACAGTTATTCGCCAATGCGTCGATCTGGGTCTTGGCCACCGGATCCGTAATTTCGGTGCGGCTGTCGGTCGGCACGTTGTGGTCGGTCGTGGCAAAGGTCAGCTCCGGATGGCGAACCTTGCGGTTTTTCAAACGGAGACCTTCGAACGCCTGCGGACTCGTTACTTCATGAACGAGGTGGCGGTCGATGTAGAGCAGCACCTCGCCGCCTCGAAGCTCCTTTACGACATGCTTGTCCCAGATTTTATCGAACAGTGTTTTTCTCATAATTTTCACCTGAGCCGCTGGCAACCCTCCGGGCTTGCGCGGCAGTTATTAGTTAATCGTTATCAGTTATTCGTACAGTGATCCGTCAACAAGGAAGTTTCACCTGATAACCAACAACTAAAACCCGTTAACCGGAACTTTAAAACCAGCGGTTTTGAAAGTTTCTTCTCACCTAAATTCAACCAAGTGCGCGATTATATGCCCCGCCCACACCCGATCAAGTTCTATCCTCGGAGTTTTCGGCCAACGCCTCCCCTCCGGAATTTTTAGACGGGATTGACCCCTTCTCCTGAAGGTAGAAAAATCAGGGTTCATACGCCAGCAGTTCCGCCCCTTTGATAAGGCGACAAAACTCCTTCTTGGTCACGAGACGGGTTGATCCTTCGCCGCTTATCGGATCTTGCATAAGTTTATAACTCACGGCCCTGCGCTCGAGTTCTACAATGCGAATATACTCCTCGCCCTGCTTATAAAGCTGATTCTGTTGAAGTTTCATGCCGCGTATTTAACATGATCCCTTCCCAGGCTCGATTTAATTAATGCTAAACCCAGTTTAATGGATACCCGAAAGAGCCGCTTGCCGCGAAGCATAATTCCAAAAAGGGGTTACTTCAGACTGCCCCCTCTCCCGCTGACAGAATTAGCCAACAGCCGGCAGCAAGTACGGTTGCGCGAAGCGCTTTGGAGTGCGGCATCGCCGATGCCGCTTTTCGTGCGCATAGGCTCTTCATACGCAAGGGCGCTGACGGGGTCTGCGCACTCCAGAGCGGTTACACCGCAAAACGATCTCTACACTACTTTCCGCCCAATCGTTTTACACCGGAGTCAACGGTTAGTAGTTGCATCTGCCGAATGGCAATGCCGTTGAGTTTGGTCAGCCGTTCGCTGCGTTCCAGTCCATCGGCAATAAAATGCGCATTGAGGTTTTCTAGATTGGACAGGCAAACCAGTTGTGCGGCGTTGGCGTGGTCGCGGATGTTGCCTTTATCTTCCGGATGAACTTCACGCCATTGTTTTGCCGTCATGCCGAACAACGCCATATTCAGCACATCGGCTTCGTTGGCGTAGACAAAGTTTATCTGCTGAGCGGTCAGTTCCGGGGGAATCAAGTTGGTCTGTACTGCATCGGTGTGAATCCGATAGTTGATTCGGGCGAGGTTACGTTTAATGTCCCAGCCCAGTTGTTTTTGCTCATCTTCCTTGAGCCGTTGGAATTCCTTGACCAAGTAAATCTTGAATTCTGGACTGATCCACATGCCAAATTCAAAAGCGATGTCCTTATGAGCATACGTTCCCCCATATCGACCGGCCTTGGCAAAAAGGCCTATGGCATTGGTTTTAGCAACCCACTCTTTTACGCTAATTTTATAGCTGTTCAGTCCTGCCTGACTTTTAATTGTGGCGAATTCGCCATAATTAAAAGTCGGATTGTGAATGCGCTCCCAAATGCCCAGATACTCCACCGTATTCCTATTGCGCAACCAATCGGAGATAAAGAATTCGCCATCCTTGGCCTTCAGCATATCCGTCAAAGAAATGTAATCCTCTTCACGTGACAGGTTCACACTGATCTCTGTGCCCTGCACCTTTATTTTCTGCATATTCTTTCCCATGCCTTCATCTCCCCCGTTCCAAACCAAAGCGCTTCAAAATTCGAGCCAAATCGTAGCCCGTTTTCGATCGCAAGCCAACCATCATTTTGAAAAAGACTTTCCTTTTTTATTTTCTGCATTATCAACCAAGCGGCGCAATCACTGATCGTGTCCTTTGATCTTTGTGTCTTAGCGACTTGAGCGCAGCGGGCGTGAGATAATGCAGTTCTTTGATGTTTGTATTTTCACAATCGCGGGAATGCCGTAGTCTCCGTCGCTATGCAACCCTACTTTCCTGGACAGCGATGGATTAGCGAGACGGAACCCGAACTTGGGCTGGGACTGGTTGTTGATGTCACAATCCGGGTCGTGCAGGTGTTCTATCAGGCGGCCAATGAGATGCGGCACTATGCGATCGGCAATGCGCCGCTGAAACGCGTGCGCTTCGCGGCGGGCGATGAGATTGCGTCGCGCGAGGGAGCGAGGCTGACCGTTGATACGATCCTGGAGGATGACACAACCGGGTTGCTCACCTACGTGGCGGCCGACGGTACGCGACTCGTTGAAACCGATCTCTGCGATACCTCGAACTTTGACAAGCCGGAAACACGCCTGTTGGGCGGCCATGTGGATGCGAACGCACTGTTCGATCTGCGGGTAGCCGCCCTGAACGCACGCCACCGCTATGGCTGCCTGCCGGTGCGCGGCCTGCTGGGTGGACGCGTTGACCTGCTGCCCCACCAACTCTACATTGCGCAGGAAGTCAGCGCGCGCTACTTGCCGCGTGTCCTGCTCGCCGATGAAGTGGGGCTGGGGAAGACCATCGAAGCGTGTCTTATCCTGCATCGCCTGATGGTCTGCGGATTGGTCCAGCGCGTATTGATCCTCGTCCCCCACGCACTGGTGCATCAGTGGTTTGTTGAACTGCTGCGGCGTTTCAATCTCTCGTTCAGCCTATTCAATGAGGATCGCTGCGCGGCCATCGAAGCCAGCGATCCGGGCACCAACCCCTTCCTCGACGACCAGCTTGTGCTGGCCAGCGTCGGGTTCCTCTCGGAAAATCCGGAGCGCGCCGCCCAGGCCATCGCCAGCGATTGGGACCTGCTGATTGTCGACGAAGCCCATCATCTCCACTGGTCGCCGGAACAAACCAGCCCCGAATACGATGTCGTCGAGCGCCTCGCCCGCAACACGCCACGACTTCTGCTACTCACGGCCAGCCCCGAACAGATGGGGCTCGAAAGCCACTTTGCGCGCCTGCGGTTGCTCGATCCCCACCGCTATCCCGATTTTTCCGCGTATCAAACCGAACATGGTCGCTACG
Organism: Kiritimatiellales bacterium; assembly: GCA_030625905.1. Classification (GTDB taxonomy): domain Bacteria; phylum Verrucomicrobiota; class Kiritimatiellia; order Kiritimatiellales; family Pontiellaceae; genus Pontiella. Next base: position 13,693 of record DAOUQA010000018.1, read on the forward strand.
CGGAGGTCGCCGCTGATATCGGACAGCGGCTGGAGTCGATCAGCGAGCAGGAGCTGGCCGAGGCGTTGGATCGTCATGGCCCGGGGCGCGTCGTTTTCCGCAACACCCGCTCGCGCATGAGCGGGTTTCCCAAGCGCTATCCGCATCTCATCCCTTTGGAGGGCGACGCTCTGTCGGAGCCGTTCTCCCTAGGTATTGGCTCGGACAGAGCCTCGCCCTCCACACTAGGCTCCGACGACCCGCGTATTAGCTGGCTGGTCACCTTCCTGCGCGATAATCCAAAGGAGAAGGTACTGGTTATCTGCCGAACGCGTACCGAGGTCGCCGCGATGGTCAAAGCCGTCCGGACCGGCGCAGGGGTGGATGTGGCCCATTTCCACGAACAGATGCCGTTGGTAAAATGCGACCGGCAGGCCGCCTGGTTCGCCGAAGCGGATGGCGCCCGCGTCATGGTGGTTTCGGAAATGGGGGGCGAAGGCCGCAACTTCCAGATGGCCTCGCACCTCGTCCTGATTGACCTGCCGCGCGACCCGGAACTACTGGAGCAGCGCATCGGGCGGCTCGACCGGATCGGTCAACGCGGTGATGTCCACATCCACGTGCCCTATCTGAAGGGAACGGCAGAGGAACACGTCGTACGATGGTTGCATGAAGGGCTCAACGCCTTCGCCGAACCGGTCGTCGGAGGCTTTGAGTTGCTGGAGCACTTCGACGCGCGGCTGCATGAGGTCACCGATGAGGTCATCACCGAGACCCACGCCTTCTATGATACGCTCCGCACGCAGATTGTCACTGGGCGCGATCGGTTGCTGGAACTCTCCTCCTTCCGCCCCGACATTGGCGATGCAGTCGCCCGGCAGATCAACGAAATCGAACAGTCCACGGATCTTAAAACCTATCTGCTCTGGATCTTCGAACATTACGGCGTGCATGCCGAGGCACTTGACGAAACCAGCTACCATATTCGCCCCGACCAAATGTTCGACGACTGGTTTCCGCTGAAAGCCGAAGGCATCCGGATCACCTTCAACCGGGACGAAGCGCTAATCCGTCCCGACGCCACCCTGATGAGCTGGGACCACCCGATGGTGACCGGCGCCGGCGAACTGATTCTCGGCTCCGAACGGGGCCGCTGCGCCATCGCCGTGGATCCGGCCCAGGACATCCCGCTGAAACTCCAGGCCATCTATGTGCTGGAAACCGTGGCGCCCCCGGGGCTCAACGCCGACCGCTTCCTGCCCCCCACCCCGGTCAGTATCACGGTCGACCATGCGGGCAACGCCGTTGACGGAACCATCGCGCGGCAGCTGAAAGACGCCGAACCTTGGAAACTGCTGGAGCATGAAACGATCCGCCAACAGCTGATCCCCGCGATGATTGAAGCCACGCGCCCGCTCGCGGAGCAGGCCGCCCAATCCACCATTGCCGACGCGCGCCGTTGCATGCTGGACACCCTGGGGGCCGACTACAAGCGACTCAAGTACCTCCAGCAGGTCAACGACAACATACGCGAAGAAGAACTCGCCCACGCGCGCGATGCCATCAGCGAGCTCGACGAGAAACTGGCGGCCGCCCGCCTACGCCTCGACGCGATCCGCGTCATCAGTGCCAGCTAGGGAACGACAGGCATCAGGCAAAAACTGCGCCACAAACTACTCGATGAGTTCGATGCCTTCCTCGCGCTGATCATAAAATAGCCGTCCTTCAGATACGGTGGGCTTGACCTATCCCAAAAGCCTGCTATCTTTTGATTCGTTATTTGGCGAAGTATAGGATTGGCATGGATAAATTCATTGAAACGACTAAAGCGATTTCGGATCCGAACCGGGTGCGGGCGTTGATGGCGCTGCGGGACAGGGAGCTGTGCGTGTGCCGGATTATCGAATTGCTGCAACTGGCGCCGTCGACCGTGTCGAAGCATTTGACAATCCTGAAGCAGGCGGGATTGGTCGAGGGGCGCAAGGAGGGGCGTTGGATGCACTACCGCCTGCCCGACGACAAAAACTCCAAGGCGTGGGAAACGCTGGACTGGGTTTTTAAGTCCCTGGAAAATTCACCGGAGATCAAGGCGGATAATAAGCGGATCACAGCGATTATCGGCACGGACCTCGCGGAACTGACTCGGATCTACAAGAAGTAGGGGATAGGCATGAAACGCATTTTGACCCTTATAATCGTATTGGCCGCTGTCGCCGGTGTGGTTGTCTTGAAAAAGAGCAAACAGGAACCGGCATCCCCCCTGCCCTCCCATACGCCAGGTATGCCGCGCCTGCTGGATCTTGGATCGAAGGAATGCACCGCCTGCACGATGCTCGAACCCGTGCTGGAGGAGCTACGCACAAAGCACGGCGATCGCCTCCAAGTCGACTTCGTCGACGTGTGGGAACACGAACAGGTCGCCACGGACTATGGGGTCGAAATCATTCCCGTGCAGATTTTCTTCGATGCCGGCGGCCGCGAACT
>DAOUQA010000094.1 GCA_030625905.1 Kiritimatiellales bacterium
CGGTATTGCCCGCCCGGCTTGATCTGGAAGGTAACGCGGCAGGGATCGCGCTCCGTATCAATATCCGCTGAAACCGTAGCATCGTAGTAGCCGCGCGATTCGAGGATGGTTTCAATCCGTGGAAGATCCTCGTCGGTGCGGCGGCGCAACTGCCCGATCGTTGCAGGTGGACGCTTTTCAAGCTTGAAGGTGAGGGTCGATCCCTTGATCGCTTCCTCCACCGCGTTGTCATCCGCGCCCCTAATCCGCGCCCTGTACTCCACCGCCGGTGCGTCCGCATGGGTCGCCGCACCGGAAAGGAACACTGCGCACACCGCCAACAGACTGTAGAGCCCGAATCTCATATCCAGACCATGGTAGGCCATTCTTCAAGAAAGGTCAAAATGCAGATCAGGCCGCTTCGGCCCGCAGTTTTTCGAGCACCTTTTTATTCACGGGATAGAGCCAGATCAGAATCAGAGCCATAATGGAGATAGCCGGGCCAATGATGTAGGTGGCCACAAAGAGCTTCATCACGGTGGAATGCGTCTGGGTTATGTTAGCCCCCTTGATATAGGAGGAAACGACGGCATCTGCCGGAAGGTTATCGTTGCCTCCCAGTCCCGTAGCAAGCGCATCGTTGGCCGGAGCCATATCCGAAAGCGTTAAATAACCCGCCAGCGCGTCATCATCCTGAATCACGCCGGCATCCTGTACGAAGCCCTTCACCGTATCGGAGCTCTCAATCGTGTTGGTGGAACCATTCACAAAGCCCCAGACCGCAGTGTGGTCAGCTTCGCGTGCAACAATTCCAACCACCGCATTCGTGCCCTGGGCCATCTCCGATCCCTCCACGAAACCAACGGCATAGTTCCCGCTCTCCATCAGCTCGCCGACCGTCATAAATCCGGTCCAGGTCAGTACGGCGCCAACGATCAACGCGGAGAGCGACTGCGAAATTTTCATCGAAAGGCTATACATTGCCGAATAGGATCCGTCTTTATTCACGCCGGTCTTCAGTTGGTTGATCTCCGAAATATCGGCCATCATGGAGGTGGCCACCGGGAACATGACGCCATTGCCGAACCAGTAGGTTGCGCCGAAGAGAGCAAAGACCGCCATCGCGACCGGGAAGTCAAATCCGGCGATGGACACTGTCTGCCCAGGGACAACTATTCCGGAAACAAATAGCGCCGTTAGAATCACGCCGCTGATCAGGGTAATGGAACCGCCGACGTAGACCGCCCCTTTCTTATCGAAGCGCCGGGCAAAGCGCGCGCAAAAGGCCGAACCCAGCCCGCAACCGATCATGGTTCCGCCATGGGTGATCGTCTTGAGCGATCCACTCAGCAACATGAAATGCTCATAGACATACATCTGGAGACCCGACACCAAACCCACCCCGAGAATCACCACGATCGCAAACAGGAAAACATAGACGGCCCGGATATCGGTTACGATCTCGCGCATATCCTTAAAGAAGGCTCCCGCAGAACTGCCGGTAATCTTCATTTCGCGTGAATCCTTGGCATATTTTCGGGTAATGAAAACCAGATAGAAAATGCTGATTAATGAGACGACGGCAAAAACGGTTCCCATTCGCATAAAATTGGCCGGGTTTTTAACATCCACGCCCTGCTTCGGGAAAAAGATCATCCAAGCCAGCCCCGGGCCGCAGAAATTGGCGATCATGTTGAAGATCACCTTGATGCCCTGGATCTTCGTTCGGCCCGTATAGTCCTGGCACATCTCAAAGCCAAGTGCCGTCATCGGCACCACAAAGACCGTATAGGCTGTTCGCATGATAATGTTTATCACCACCAAATACCAAAATAGGCTCGTATTACTGGACCTGAAAACCGGAGGAACTGCCCAGATAAAGAAGAAGGCCAGCACCATTCCGATTCCGCCAAACAGCATATATTGGTGGCGGCGACCGAAACGGCTCTTGGTATTATCGCTGATGTGCCCCATCAGCGGATCGGTGATCGCATCCCAGAAAATGGCGACCGACATCGCGATACCCGCCAGCATCGGCGAGAGCCCTAGCGCATCGGTATAGAAGAGCATGGCAAAGCCAAAGATGGTGTTTGAGATCAGCGAGTTTGCAACTTCGCCGGATGCATAGTTCCACATGTCCAGCGTTGAACACGATCTGTATTCTTTTTTACTCATGCCACCTCTCTAAAAGCCCCGTAAGTGCGGGACAGTATTCGTTATATGGTTACATACTGCTTAGCGATCCGTTCCCAGCGGTGTTCATCCTGTGGTTCAACCCACTAAAACACGAACAACCCATGGAACACTACAACTCTTGGTGGATCAAGCCGAAACTGAAAATAGGGGTGCACTTGAAATCTATGGGAGGCCTCAAGCGGCGGTCTGAAGTTGCTCCAGCGACTTTCCAGAACATGCCGGATTGCTTTGTTCTTTTTCCCGCAACGGTTTTGCAGCCGGCTTCATCTCCGCAATATTTTCAAGGATCGGCATCATGCCGCCACAAGTGTGATAGACAATCCGCTGCCCCGCTTCATGCACCATTTGGATCAGTTCCGTGTCGTAGAGTGCGATAAAGTCATCGCCGAAAGACCTCTTTAATTGCGTGATAGGCGGGCTTGGGGGTTCCCCCATAATTTATAATAGATGTATTGCTACCCACCGGCATGCAGTCGTGCCCCATCCAGATCAGGAAACCGCCGCAGCGGGGAAAGCGGTTTTTGCATTGCCCGACGGCAAACGCCAGAAAATCGGCCTGCCGTTTTTGGGATTTTTCGACGTAGTCATCGAGTGCGTCTCCCTTGGTGTCACCTGCCAGCTCCGGCTGAACCCACCATGCGGAAGTGTGCTTCCAATAGGGATTGTCCAGTGAAACGGGGATCACAGGCATTCCTCCGGCATACCGGCGGATCAGCGCGGCATCACTGGCTCCGGCCACCCCCGTTTCGGATCGGAACAGGGCATCGTCCTGCGTCCAGTAGCGATGCCACTCCTCCTCCGAGCTGCACCGGTCCCAAGGGCCGTGGACATGGTGGTTCAACCCCCTTCCTGCGGTCTCGTCCGTCGCGCAAAAAACGGGGCCGCTAGGCGATGTCGGCAGATAGGATACGCCCGGGGATTCTGCGGCAACCACCTCTTCCAAGGCCCGGAGCGCGGGATGGCTTTCCGTCAAGGGATATATATTTCCTTCCAGATCCTTTACCGTTGTCAACTCGTTCCCTCCGCACCACAGAAACAGCGAGACGTGGTGGGAGCGTCTTCGGACATAGTCGCGGGCGACCTCGCACAACCGGTTGATGAACTCCTCCCCGTCAGGTGGATAGTTTTCGCAGCCGGAAGAGGAGAGCGGAAACTCCTGCCAAACCAAAATCCCCAGCTCATCGCACTTTTGATAGAAGTATTCCCGTTCCAGATATCCTCCGCCCCACACCCGCAACACATTGACGCCCATTTCATGGTAGAGACCGATCAGGTGGTCGTAGCGGCCGGCATCGAAGTCCGGATAGTCCAGGGAAACCGGAGTCCAGTTCACCCCTTGGATAAAGATTGTACGCCCATTCACTTCGCAAAGCAGCGGACGGGCATTTTCCGGAGCACCCTCGCAAGGCAGCCAGCGGATGGACTTGAATCCGATTTTCCCCTTGAAAATCGGGGAGTTCCGATCCTTGGAACCGCAATACACTTCCATTTCGTAGAGGTCGGGATCTCCAAATCGATTCGGCCACCAGAGGTCGGGTTCCAATAGTTGGAAAACCTTTTCCTGATCGCCCGGCTCCAGCTCCGTTTTATATTCAATCGGCTCGCCGCCTTTTTTATCCTGAAGCACCAGCAAAAGCGGGGTAGTGCTGGAAGAAGGGTTGTTGAGTCGCAGCGTAATCGTTCCTGTTTTCAGATCGGGCGACAACCGGGTGTAGCTATTCTTCAATGCGACGGCGGGCTTTCCGACGACAAGGGAAAGGGAATCCCAAATCCCCGTGGGCACAAAACGAACGCACCAGTCCCAGCTAAAGCTGTAGCGGGGCTTGAGATGTTTCGAACGGGACGTGAAGCCAATCTGCCCCTGCTCTTCCGGCGGCATGTCGAAAATAATGCGCAGGCGGTGTTTTTTGCCATCTGCAAGGGCATCGCCAAGATCAAATTCGTGGCGTTTGAGCGCCCCGCAAAAAGTTCCGACCGTCTCGTCGTCCACCCGGATCCATCCGGAATAATCCAAGCCATCCGCCGCAAGGCAGACCGGTTCGCCGACCGGGATTTCGCCCGCCTCGATTTCCGTGAAAAACTCCCAGTGCCGATGTTCGACCCACTCGCAATCCAGCGAGTTCAGCCCGACATTCCAGTCCCGGATGACCCCATGGCGAAGCAGGGTGGTCTGAACCGAACCGGGCAGTACCGCGTCGTAGGGGCCGTGTTCGGGATAAAAGGGCGTATCGGTTTCCGCAGAGTTCTGCAGATACCATGCATGGGGACGCCACGACTGCAGTTTCCACGGACGATTGAAAAGGTCTGTTTTTTGACTCATAATCACTCGGGTTCATTCCTCGTAGAAATTTTCAGCAGGCAGTTTGCGGTACCAAAAGAAATGCAATCCGGCCCAGCCCACGAAGAACAATCCCAACGACCAGGCGAAACCCGTCCAATTGTGGATAAGGAACAACATCGGCGCTAAAAACAGGCAGGTTTGCCACAGGAGCGCAAACGGCACAGACACCAAATCGTACACATGCTCCTGGGTCATCCTATGCTGCTCCTCTTCGGGCAATGTCCGCTTGAGATGCCCCCAGACCCCGAAGGGCCGCGTTTTCATGTAGAAGTTTTTCAGCACTTCGGGATCGGTCGGTTTGGTGAGAAGCGTACCCCCCACCGAACCCACCAAACCAACCCCCATGGCAAAGGCGAATTGGTACAACTCATTCAGATCCGGAAAAACAGCCCGCTGAACCAATGCGAAAGACAAGCCTACCATCGTTCCGATGGCCGCCCCGCTTCCATTGAACCGCCACCAGTAGAGCCGAAGGAACGAGGGAACCAGCATGGCCGCACCGAGGCTCATCAACAGCCATGCCCAGATATCGTTGATGTTGTCGAGCGTGGCGGCAAACAGGAATCCACCCACCACCAACAGGATCACACTGGCCCAGCTTGCATAGATCAGCTCGCGGGTCGACGCCTTGGGCCGCAGCCATTTCTTGTAGAAGTCGTTCACGATCATGCCCGTCGCAAGGTTCACCGTTCCGCCGAAGGTGGAGAGCGATGCGGCAATCAACGCAATCACCATGATTCCGCGCATTCCCTTGGCCACGCCCATCAGCAGGACGGCCGGCAGGATTTTTTCGGGGTTCACGGTTCCCTCGAAACTGAGCAACTGCATTTTCTGCGTCCACTGCTCCGCCCCGAGGGCGGCCTTCAGCCCCTCGATCAGCTCCGCCGAATATTTTTCGGGGGAGTTGGACAATCCAGAAAGCAAAGCCCCCCACTCCGGCTTGGAGACTTCGGGATACTGCGCATGGATCAACTCGGCGGACTGGGCAAGCCCCTGCGAATCGGGCAGCAGGTTGTTCACCAAATAGAGCCCCAGCACGGCAACCCCGATCATGAGCGGCCAGCGGAACATCATCAGCCAGGTCCAAAGGAACGACAGCAACCCGCACTCGCGGTCGTTTCGGGCACCGAAATACTGCGGAGCCGCACCGCTGCCGATACCGGCGAATATGGAACGCAGCAGATAGAAGGACATGAAGAGGACCAGATGTTTGTATGCCTCGTACCCCTTCGGCATGTAGGCATTCCACTTGGGCAGCCCGCTGATCCAGTCGGGGTTACCCGTAACCTGCAGGGCAATGGCGGAAAGTTCGCTGGCATCCCCCGCCGTCATGAAGGCCTTTACGGACACATACACAACGGCCACCATGATGATCGCCATCTGGAACATATCGGTGACCACCACGCCGTAGAATCCGGAAATCATGGTGTAGAGCGAGGCCAGAATCAGCAGCACCATCGCGCACTGCATCGGCGGGAACGGGAGAAACATGGAAAGGAAGGAACCCGCCCCGACAATCAGATAGGCCAGCATGCCAATGGTTCCGATCACCGTGGCAAACACGGCCATCTGCTGGGCGAAGCGCCCGCCCCAGCCATCGCCAAACCGGAAAATATTCCATTCGGCACCGGTCAGGCAACCGGACCGCCGATGCCATTTCCCCGCCCAGAGCATCATGAAGACCAGAATCAGCACCGCACCGCCGCGAAACTCGATATACAACCCTTGCGGACCCAGGAGAAAGAGGAAGGAGACGATGACCGCCGTGCCGGTCAGGTCGAGAAAGTTGGCCATGCCGGAGACCCCCAGCGCCCACCAGGGAATATGGCGTCCGCCGACGATATAGTTATCGAGGCTCTTCGAGGCCACCCGCTTAAGAACGAACCCCATCCCGACCAGAATCAGCACATAGATTCCCATGAAAACATAGTCCAACCATCCAAAATACGTCATCTTCTACTCCTTTGATTCCAAAAAACGCACTAACGATCCCGGCGATAAGGCTCCTCCGCCTTATCCACGCAAACCACCGCCTGAACCACCGCCCTTGGGTTTTCAAGCGTGATTGGCTCATCCGCTGCATAGTTGCGCATGCGGCATCCCGTAAGGCTTACCGTCAGATGCTCGTTGCCCTTGACCAGTAAAAAATCCTGCGACTGGCCAACGGTCGTAAGCGCGTCGTTCGGGCCGGAAAAAGCCTCCACGTTGGAAATGGCCGTATGCCCCAGCCCTTCGATGATGATCGGGTGGATTTCTTCCAATGGGGCTCCGGCGTTGGCAATGATGGAGCCCTGGCTGATTTGCCAAGATCGATTGAAAGAGTTGTCCCCAAGCTTATGGATCCCCACGGCAACACAATCCAGATTAAAGTTGGTGAGCTGGCCATAGGTGGCCGGCCCCAGCCAGATGCCGCCCCAGGTGCCGAAGGTGAAGAGATCAATCAGCTGGGCATTGTCGGTGTGGTCGAACCGATAGCAAAACGTTTTCCGGGCCATGACCGCATCAACCACCTTCTTATCGTACTGGCCGTCGATAAAGCGTCGGTTGGCAGGGTTGACATGGCAGTGCAGGATGCGCGGAATGTCGGAGCAATAGTCGATCTGGATGAAGGTTCCGCTCAGCGGATAGCCGTAGCAATGCTCGACCAGGATCTGCTCGCAGATCACCTCGGGCCGCGCATTGAAATCCATCGCCAGATATTCGCCGAAGAACGTGAGGCAAGAGAGAGTCACCCCCTGGGCTCCGTTGGTTGGGGAAACCTGGATGGTGGGCGGATAGGCGATGATTTTGGAAGGTTCCGTCAAGGTTTGCTTCGGATACCAAAACTGTATTCCGCGGATTTGCGTTGCATTTTCCACGGTCAGGAAGGGTCGGGTCTCGTCCTCGATGGCAAAAACGCTACCCACCGGTTGGGGCTTCTGCGGATGCCGCGTACCCCGTCCCACGGGGCCATGCACGCCCACAAGCGAGGCATTCTGTTTCAGGACAATTCCTCCGGCCATCCGGTAGGGTTCCTCCGATGGCTCCACAAAAAGGGCCGCGCCGCGTGCGGCGGCCCAATCAATGGCCTGCTGCAAATTTTCCGCGTTCTCCACCGCAGAATTTTCCGGAAGCACGCCAAACTCGCGGATCGACCGACCTATATACTTTGGGGAACCCGTCTCCGTGGCGGAAACCTTTCCGTTGAGCCCCAGTACCACAGAAGCTAAAGCCATGAGGTGGATTCTGTATTTCATTCCTAGCTTCATCGACCAGTTCTCTTCAGGGTTTGTAGGTCACGGTCACATCCACGCCATCGGGATGGTTTGCAAATTTCAACCGGGCGGTGACACCCTCGTTCTTGGTGTCCACTTTAACTTCACGGCCATCGGAGGTCATGGCCAATATTTTCGCGATTTCCCGTTTTCCCAAAAAGAGCCGTGCCACCGCCGGAGTCTCCGCAGGTCCCTTGATTGAAAACCGTATTCCATCTTTTCCGGACTGCTGCGACACCAGACGGTGCGTCGCGTGCAAAACCATCGGGATCTCTTCGGTTTCCAATGTTTGGACCACATCGCGAAAGAGCCCGCTCTCCCCCGGAGCAAGATGAATTCCTTTAACCACGGGAAGATCGGGATCGAAGATGTCGACAAACCACCCTTCCACGGCAACGGGCTTGTCCAGGGCATGGGCCACGACAAACGGGCCGCGACGCATCATGAAATGGCCGGGGGTTTGCAGTTTTCCGGTCGGATCCGCAAG
>DAOUQA010000226.1 GCA_030625905.1 Kiritimatiellales bacterium
CGGGTCGCGGGGTTATCATGCCATTCACAAAACAGCTATACCAACATCGTCCACGACGCGAAGTCCAGCGGCTTCTACAAGGTCGAAGTCCAACTTCAGTAAACGGACAACCTCGGGAGGGAAATCTAGGCCGGATAACAGGAGGGTCAGGATTTGGTTACATGGTGTAGGCTCAATTCCGCACCGCCGGCCGAGCAGAAGAACTTCCGTGTGTTCGGTGTATTCCGTGGTTTAATTTTTTCATGCGAGCTTTGCGCTTACCAGTCGATTTAGGCTGACCTGTTCTTTTATACCCTACCGGGCTTATATCTTTTCATAAATAGATTGCTATACCCGAACGGGATTGGTATTGGTTCTTGAAGTTGATTTATACCCGATGGGGAATATTATGAAAGAGCCGTTGATTGGATTTATTAAGGAACGCCGATGTGCAATGGGATTGACCCAGAAAGATCTGGCTGACCGGGCGGGGGTTGGCTTGCGTTTTATTCGTGATTTAGAGCAAGGTAAATCGTCGTTGCGGTTGGACAAGGTGAATCAAGTGCTTGCGCTGTTCGGCCATCGTATGGAACCCGTTGCTTTCCGCATGGGGGTGGATGATGAGGAGGGCTGAAGTTTACATGCAAGGCCGTTTTTCCGGAATCCTGGAGGAACAGGATAACGGCTATGTGTTTTGCTATTCACACGATTACCTGAAACTTGATGGCGCCGCAGCCATCAGTTTGACACTTCCGCTCCAGTCGGATTCTTTTGAGGACAAGCGGCTTTTTCCGTTCTTTGACGGATTGATCCCGGAGGGGTGGCTGTTGGATATCGCGGAGCATACCTGGAAGCTCGATCCGCGTGATCGCATGGGCTTGCTGCTGGCCTGCTGCCGCGACTGTATTGGTGCGGTTTCCATTGTTCCAATGGGGGAATCGGATGAATAAGTCCATCTGCCACATATGTCTGAAACCTTTGGAAAATATGGACGGACTCTATCATGGTTCCTGTTGCAAACAGCTGTTTGGTTCAAGCCAGCCGCCGGTTTTCCCCTACGCATGGAAGGAACTCAATGAACTCGCAGAGAGGATCGTCAGCCAGCATATCACCGTTCCAGGAGTCCAACCCAAGCTTTCGGTGCATCTTGAGCGGGGAAGGGGTCGGCAGAATCCGAGATTGACGTTGGTTGGATTGGAGGGTGGATATATTCTCAAGCCACCGGTTTCTGAATATCCTGAAATGCCGGAGCTCGAACATTTGACGATGTGTATGGCTCGGTGTTTTGGCATAGCAACGGTCGAGTGCGGGTTGATCCCGTTGGATGACGGGCAATTGGCTTTCATCACAAAGCGGATGGATCGGGAAGGGAGCGACAAGCTACACATGGAGGATATGTGCCAGCTTACCGACCGACTGACCGAGCAAAAATACAGGGGATCGACGGAACACGTTGGCAGGACGGTTCTCCGTTTCTGCGATAATTCGCTATTCGATGCCCTTCGCTTTTTCGAGGTTGCCGTCTTCTGTTTTCTCACCGGCAATTCGGATATGCACCTGAAAAACTTTTCATTGCTCTATCAACCGGGAGGCTCCGTTGGCCTTTCGCCCGCCTACGACCTGCTTCCAACCCAATTGCTGCTACCTCAGGATGAGGAGGAATCAGCGCTTACGGTGAATGGACGGAAAAAACATCTAGCCCAAAGGGACTTCATGTGTCTTGCTGAATCATTGCGGCTAACTGAAAGGCAGGTATTCAATACCTTTGGTCGTTTTGCCGCCCATCTTGATGACGCTCTCCAAACCATGGAAAATGGATTTTGCAGTCCCGATATGAAGGAGCGTTACAAGGCTTTGGTTCGCATGAGAGCCGAGCGTTTGGAGATGGAACGATAGCTGCCCAACGCATGATCCGCCGCCTTCTGGACGAATACACCACCCACCACACCGTTGTGCATTTGGCCAGAGGATATAGGGGTCAGAGTACCAGCATTAGTCAACCCTGATATTAGATATTGACGGTGGGGAGCGGTTTTGATTTATTCCCACCATGGCTAGACCGGTGCGCATAGATATCGAGGACGGCATTTACCATGTAATGAGTCGCGGGACGGAACGGTGCGATCTTTTCTCGGAAGAGGCGGACTATCTCCATTTTCTGGATCGATTGGCGGAAGCGCAACGTCGATTCCGCCTTTCGCTTCATGGCTATGTGTTGATGAAAAACCATTTCCATCTGATTGCGCATGTCATCGGATGCCGGGTTGAAGAGTGCGGTGCGCAATGCCGAGAAAACCCTTAATATCTAATGTCCAGACCTGTCCCCTATTCCGTTTTCTCAGTTTGCGTGGTTTTATTACTGGCGGGTTGTTCGACCATCCCCGAGCGCGAGCTGGAAAATGCCTTCAAGTATGAGCGGCTGAAGCGGAACGATCTAATGGTTGACGAGCCGATTGAGTCGGAGTTCAACGACTATGCCGCCAAGGCTTGGAAAAACATGGAGGCGGGCGGAACCGCCGAATATGTCAGCATCCTTGAGCTGGGCGACGACGCGTTGCTCGCGCGCATCCACCTCATTCGTGCCGCGCGGAAATCCATCGATGTCCAGACCTTCATATGGAAGGCCGATCCCACCAGCCGGTTCGTGTTCGATGAACTGGTGAAAGCCGCCGAGCGCGGCGTATTGGTGCGCGTGTTGATCGATGCGCTCGTCATGCCGGCCAAACCGACGGAGCTGGCGCGCATGGCGCGGGCGCACCGCAATGTGGAAATCTGCCTCTACAAGCCGCTCTCGGAATACATTGAGCAGGGGCGTTTTGGCTTTTGGGACAACGTCATCTTCAAGACGCGCCGCATGAACCGCCGCATGCACAACAAGCTACTGTTGGTCGATGGCCGCATCGGCATTGCGGGTGGGCGCAACTACGAAGGCAAGTACTACGACCGCGACACCTCTTTCCTTTTCCGCGATCGTGATGTGGTCGTTGCCGGGCCGGCGGTGATGGATATGCAGGAGTCGTTCGAGCTTTTCTGGCAGGACAAGAATAGCGTGTTCCTGACCCAGTTCGTCGATGTGCAGGAGGCGTTCGATAAACTCACCGATAGCGGGAAACCGTTTTCCGACCCGAAGGACTATTGGATGTTCGCGGAGATCGATAAACTGGCCAACGAGCGCGCGCTTTCCAAGGTTCGGGAGGGTTTGAAGATTTA
>DAOUQA010000066.1 GCA_030625905.1 Kiritimatiellales bacterium
GTGATGGTTCAACCAAATAGAAAACCGCATATGGAAACCTGCGGATGAGGCAACGCCTGGTTGACTTTTATGCGGTCCTTGACCATGCCCCACGGAGATCCGGCTTCTGGATCCTGATGATAAAGTGCGAGGCGTTCATCCAACTCGACCTTGTCGGATTCGGACAGTTCGACCGATTCGGGAATTTCTGCCACGCTGTCCCAAATGTCTTCCACCAGCAGAATCCGCTCCGCTAAGATTCAGGATGTCGCTTTTAAGTAGTGTGCTCATGGGCTCCTTCATACTCCATCGGAGGATAAAACTCAAGCCCTCGGATGGAACTGCTGGTGGATGGATTTGAGGCGCTCGGGATTGACGTGGGTGTAGATCTGGGTGGTGGCAATGTCGGCGTGGCCGAGCATTTCCTGAATGACCCGCAACGGTGCGCCGTTCTGCAGCAGATGGCTGGCAAAGGAGTGGCGCAGGGTGTGCGGCGTCACATTTTTCATAATGCCGGCTTTTTTGGTATATTCCTTGATAATCTGCCATAGCCGCTGGCGGCATAGCCCGCTTTCGCGCCGGGAAACGAATACGTTCTGCACATGCGGGTTTTCGCAGAGCAGCGGGCGGATCTCTTCGAGGTAGCGCCTCAGCAAGCGGGTGGATTCCCCGCCAACGGGAATAACGCGTTCCTTGCGACCCTTGCCGATGCACCGGATGTAGCCCTCGTCGAGGTGCAGGTCGGCCAGTTGGAGGTTGGCCAGTTCGGATACTCGCAATCCGGAGGCATAGAATAGTTCAAGAATGGCGCGGTCGCGTACGCCGAGCGGTTTGCGCAGGTCCGGAGCCGCCAGCAGGAGGTCGACTTCCTTTTCCGAAAGCGTGTCTGGCAGGATTTTCCAGAGCTTGGGCGAATCCATCGTATCGGTCACGTTCCGATCCAGCATACCCTCCTGCTGGAGGTAGCGGAAGAACACCTTGATGGAAACGAGATGCCGCGAGATCGAGTTCGTCGACATACCCCTAGCCTTCATCGCCATCAGGTGGTCGAGGATTTGCTTGCGGCTGACCTGGCTGAGGGAGGAGACGCCCTTGGCGGTAAGCTCGTTCAGAAACTGGCCAATATCGTCCGCATACGCCTTGCGCGTATTGATGCTCAGCCCGCGCTCCAGCGAGATGTAGTCCAGAAAGCTGTCCAGAAGAGCATTCATTTTTTATCCACAGATTCCACAGATTGACACAGATTTTTTTTACCGATCAGAATCTGTGAAAATCTGTGTAATCTGTGGAAGGAAACTCCTATGCGTTCAGCTCTTCACCTGTAAGCAGGCGATAGGCCTCGAGGTATTTTTCGCGGGACTTCATGACAATCTCTTCGGGGAGCTCGGGAGCGGGCGGGGTCTTGTCCCAGTCGAGCGTTTCGAGGTAGTCGCGTACAAACTGCTTATCGAACGAGAGGGGGGATGAACCGGGTTGGTAGGTGTCGGCCGGCCAGAAGCGCGAACTGTCGGGCGTCAGTACCTCATCGATCAAGATAAGTTCGCCGTCCACCATGCCGAACTCAAACTTGGTGTCGGCAATGATGATGCCCTTGGTGAGCGCATAGTCGGCGGCGCTTTTATAGAGTTCGAGGCTGATGTCGATCAATTTTTGTCCCAGTTCCTCGCCGACGATTTCGTTCATCTGGTCGATGGAGATATTCTCATCGTGGCCTTCATCGGCCTTGGTGGAGGGGGTGAAGATCGGCTCGTCGAGCTTGCCGGCCATTTCATAACCCGGACGCAACGGCATGCCGCCGATGGTGCCGGACTGCTGGTATTCCTTCCAGCCGGAGCCGATCAGGTAGCCGCGCGTGATGCACTCCACCGGCAGTAGCTCGGCTTTCTTCACTAGCATGGAGCGGCCTTTCAACAGTTCGGCATGTTCCTGCAGCTCGGCCGGGAAATCGGCCACATCGGTGGAGATCATGTGGTTCTGGACCACGTTGCCGGTGCGGTTGAACCAAAATTCGGAAATCATGTTCAGCACCCGTCCCTTGTCGGGGATGCCATTGGGCATGACGCAGTCAAACGCGGAAATGCGGTCGGAAGCAACGAAGAGGTACTGGTCGCCCAGATCGTAGACTTCGCGGACCTTGCCGCACTTAAATTTTTCAATGCCGGGAAGTTCGATTTTTGTGGCTGCCGGGGTCATGGGTGCTCCTCAATTTAATGTTTAGAAATCGCTCGCACTTTACGGAGCCAGCCCCCGTTGCGCAACCAAAATAGATTTAACACGAAGGCACAAAGAGCACCAAGGTTCCTTGGGTATTGGCGGGTTCTACTTCGTACGGCTATCTTCCGATTGAACCGTTTCCCTTTGGGCACTATTTGACTACGTAAAATTCTTTGGTTGCGGCTATGTCGCGCTGTTTTCTTTGTGCCTTTGTGTTTAATTTCCCTATAGCACCATGTCTTCGAGCGAGAGGCGGGTGACGTTTTTGAGCGAGTCGGTCACGGCATCGGCTTCAAGCAGGTATTCGCGGTCATGGCTGTTGGTCACGGCCAGCACCTTGAGTCCCGCGCCCTTGGCCGAGACGATACCGGCCGGGGTATCCTCGATGGCGACGGCGGTGGCAGGATCCTCTATGCCAAGCTTTTTAAGAGCCAGTTTGTAGGGCGCGGGGTCGGGTTTGCTCTTTTCCGTGTCCTCCGCCGTCACAATTGCGCTGAACGCATTGTCGATCCCGAGGTTCCTGAGAATCGGGAGAATGTCCTCCATCCACGCACCGCTACACAGGGCGACCGGCAATTTGCACGGAATGCTTCTGATCAGCTCAACCGCGCCGGGCAGGGGAGTGGCTCCGCCGTCATGGATAAGCTGTTGAAAGATTTTGGCTTTCTCGTTGATCATGTTCTTGAGATCCTTGGCGCAGATGCCTTCCCCCTTGTCGATGAAGGCCTGCCGGAAAGCGTCGCGATCGTCGAAGCCAATGTAGGTTTCGCAATATTCCTCCCACGAATATCCTTTTCCCAGCGGCTCCAGTACGCGCTGGAAGGCCTGGTAGTGCATCGGCTCGCTATCCACGATGATCCCGTCAAAATCAAATATTATCGCATTCATCATTAGACAATCCCTAGTATTCCGTTTGGCGAGGTAATCACAGCATCCGGTTGGATGGCAAGGCGCGTTCACCATTTTCGGGCACACCTGGTTTTTTTTGGCAGGATAACGGGATAAGAATTGCAACGAATGAATGTAAAGCAGCCAATCTGCTCCGTCGAAATTCGTGGCATCTACAAATCAGTTGCTGAAGTCTAGCTCACGAAAAAACGCGCCTTAAAAAGTTCCAGCCCTCGGAACTTTTCTGCTAGATTTCCAAACTTTGGAACCGGGAAAGGATTTTGGAATGAAGAAGGCTGATTTAATCGTTGCGCTGGATGTGCCGAATGCGGAGGCAATGGAGGAAAAACTCCAGGAAATGCCGGACTTTATCGAGTGGTACAAGGTGGGGTTGGAACTGTTCTGCGCGGAGGGGCCGGCGGTGCTGGAACCTCTGAAAAAGCGTGGAAAGAAGATTTTCCTTGATCTTAAATTGCACGATATCCCGCGCACCGTCGGCCATGCCGTCAAAACCGCCGCTGCGCACGGTGTCAACCTAATGACGGTCCACGCCATCGGAGGCCGCGCGATGCTTGAAGAGGCCGCCAAGGCCGCCGCCGAGTGCGAAAACCCGCCCAAGCTCGTTGCCGTCACGACGCTGACCAGCCTGAGCCAGGATGATTTCAGGGATCTTGGAATCGACCGCACGGTTTCGGAGCAGGCCGTTGAGTTGGGGCGCCTTTCCATTTCCTCCGGTATCGACGGGATGGTAACGAGCGCGCACGAAGCGAAAGCTCTGCACGCCGCGTTCCCGGAAGCGATTTTGGTGACACCGGGCATCCGCATGCCGGAAGGTGATGTGGGCGATCAGAAGCGCGTGGCCACGCCGTCGTTCGCCGTGGAGCAGGGTGCAACACACCTTGTGATCGGTCGCCCGATCGTACAGGCCGCAGATCCGGTTGCGGCTGCCACCGCCATGTTAAACGATATGAATAAATAGGAACAGGTTATGGATAAGCCAAAGATTTTGATCATTACAGGATACGGGGTGAACTGCGAGGCGGAGTCCGAGCATGCGTGGAAGCTGGCGGGCGCGGAGCCGGAGCTGGTTCATCTGAACGATCTGCTGGACAATCCCGAGCAGCTCGAAGATTTTCAGGCCATGATGTTTATCGGCGGTTTCTCCTACGGCGACCATATGACTAGCGGCCACGTTTTCGCCCTGCGCGTGAAGCATCATATGCGGGCGCAACTGCAAAAGTTTATCGAGGATGGCAAACTGATCATGGGCATCTGCAACGGCTTCCAGGTCATGACCAAGATGGGGCTGCTACCGGGACTCGATGGGGAATATTTTGAGCCGAAGGTTTCGCTGATGCAAAACGACTGCGGCACCTTCCAGAATTTCTGGGCGGATGTCCGCTTCGAGGATAATTCCCCATGCGTGTTCACCAAAGGGCTTGGCACGATGCCGCTACCCATCCGCCATGGCGAGGGCAAGATCTTCACGCTCGACGCCGAGCTGCTCGAAAAGATCGAGGCGCAAGGCTGCGCCGCCGCGCGCTATGTCGACCAAGACAACAATCCGACGCAGGAGTTCCCGGCCAACCCGAACGGTTCGCTCAACGCGATTGCCGGGCTATGCGATCCAACCGGCCGCATCTTCGGCATGATGCCGCATCCGGAAGCCTACCTCTTCCCCGAAAACCATCCCAACTGGGACAAGCAAAAGCTCGCTGGTAAACTGCCCGAGCAGGGCCTCGGCCTCAAGCTGTTCAAAAATGCGGTGAATTTTATCAATGGGTAGTAGTGGGTGTAGACTAGGGAACGGTGGTGCGCAGCACGGTGGCGTTTCCGTCGAGGGTGTAGGCGGGTAGGGCGGCGGGAACGAGAATTGACGTTCCGGCAGGAGCCGACAGGTTTCCACCTTTCCATTCGATGGTTGCTTTGCCTTCCGCAACGAACAGGGCGTGGAAGGTTTTCCCGGACATGGGGACGTTGAGCGGGGCGGAGAAGGTTAGCTTTTCCAGTTGGAAATATTCGCACTTCAAAACGTCCAGACATTGGAAGGTATCGGTGTCGACCAAGACCGTTGGTTCCACGAGCGGGTTTTCGTGGTCGTTCCAGTTAATGACATTGATGGCCTGCTCGATATGCAGCTCGCGTGGTTTGCCGTCGTTGCCCATCCGATCCCAGTCGTAGATGCGGTAGGTGGTGTTGGAGTTTTGCTGGATCTCAAGGATGAGGCAACCATCGTCGATGGCATGGACGCGCCCCCCGCGCACGAAGACGGCGCTGTCCTTTTCCACGGGAACCGGACGCATGGTGTCGCCGCTGGTGCCGTCCGCAACCGCTTGCCGGAAGCTTTCCTTGGTAACGCCGTCGTTGAGGCCGCAGTAGACCTGGGTCGGATTGTCGCCGAGCAGGTACCACATTTCGGTTTTGGCTTCACCGCCGAACTGTGCGGCGGTTTCGTCGTTCGGGTGAACCTGTACGCTGAGTTTTTGCTTGGCATCGATCAGCTTGATCAGCAGGGGGAACTTGGTGCCTTCGACGGTGCTGCCCATGATTTCCTTTGGGCTTTCCTGTAGGATTTCGCGGATGGTTTTTCCTTTCAGCGAGCCGTTGGCAATAATGCTCATGCCATCGTCGTGGTCGGAAATTTCCCACGATTCGGCATAGATACCGTCGGGGACGTCACGTTGGAAGGTTTCGGGAATACGCGATCCGCCCCAGGGGTAGTCCTTGTAGACGGGGTTGAACGTCATCGGGTAGGGTTTGTTTTTCATGGCGTGGGGAGCAATGGTTTTTAGACAGGATAACAGGATCGCTGGATATTTTTCTGAATAACAACACCTAATGCGGCTGACTCATAGAAAACGAATAGCAACGAATGAAGGGAAAGCAACCAATAGAAAGGCACGGAAAAGTAGGATGAATCATTCGCTTCGCTCATTATTTACTCCGTAAATTATGTTTCCGCTTCGCTCCAACGCGTTGCTTTTCCTGCATTCGGTGCAAATAAAGAGATTCGCGTTCATATGTGTTCATTCGCGGTTCTAGTTTGGTTTCGGCTTTGCCTCGCTAGGCTCTTTCGCGGTGAATGAAATAATCATGTTCATCCTGTTATCCTGTCGAAAAACCATTAAAGGGAGGATTTGGGTTCAAATCAACCCTTGTTTGTGGCTCAATGCGCGGCATGGAGCAACCCCGCAACAGCAAACCGAACCGTGATCGGTGGGATATGGACAAGGTTCGTTTCCATCTTAAAAAGGCCCCCGCACCAAACCGGGATATCCTCGGCATTGACGATATCCTGAAGGATGTCGTGGCGGGATTGGAGCAACCTGTGCAGGAAAACATCCTGATGTTGCGCAAGGCCTGGTCAACGCTGGTGGGTGTCCAGATTGCCAAGCATAGCGAGCCGGGATTCATCAAGGATTTCACGCTCCATGTCTTTGTCGACCATCCCGGCTGGATGCCTGAGCTGGAGCGTATCAAGGGAATGCTCCTGAAAAAACTGCAATCCCGCTACCGGGAACTGCGTATTCGCAAGCTGAATTTCCTGCTGGAGCACAAGTGAGGACAGTCAGTCTGGCTGTCTCAGGTGGTTGATAAAGTGTTTCGCATGGAAGCCAAGCCAAGTGTTGCCCCCGCATAAGCGCTCTTTTGGAGTGCGCTGGCTGGGACAGCGCTTTGAAATAGAGCAGGTTGAATCTAAAGGCGGCGTCTAGCCGCCGCACTCCAAATTTCACCAAAAAAAGCCCGTCGAACGACGGGCTTTTCCGATACATGAAGGCTTTATCTACGCTCCGAGCTGGTAGCGGACATAGC
Source organism: Kiritimatiellales bacterium (assembly GCA_030625905.1). Taxonomy (GTDB): domain Bacteria; phylum Verrucomicrobiota; class Kiritimatiellia; order Kiritimatiellales; family Pontiellaceae; genus Pontiella. The sequence continues at coordinate 6,895 of DAOUQA010000066.1, forward strand.
GCTTGATAGTAATCGTGTCGTCGAGTTCCTTGCCTTTTTCGGCCACGAAGTTGGTGACGGAAACCTTGTCTTCCTTCACGAAACCCTGTTCAACGAAGCAGATCTGCGAGAAAAATTTATTGGTCTTGCCGATCAAAATCTTTTCGATCATTTCTTCCGGCCGGGATTTCCCTTTTTCCTCGTCTTCGGTCTTCATCTGGGCGCGCATAATTCCCTGTTCCTCTTCAACCTTTTCGGCTGGAACTTCATCGCGGGTCAGGTATTCCGGCGCGGTGGCAGCCACGTGGAGGGTCAGATCCTTGGCAAGTTCCTTGTAGATCGGATTGGAGAGGGTCTCGGCGCTTTCACAGCCAAGTTCCACCAAAACACCGACCTTGCCGCCCATGTGGACGTAGGAGGTGATGGAACCGGTTCCATCAGTATTCCACTTGACGTTGCGGCGGAACTGGATCTTCTCGCCGATGGAGGCCATCTTGGCTTCGAGCTTGTCGGCTACACCTTCGGCCATTTTGTCGGACTCGTAGTCGAGTGCTTCGTCGCGCAGTTCGGCAACGAAGGCCTGGAAGTCTTCGTTGCGGGTAACGAAGTCGGTCTCGCAGTTGATTTCGACCATCGCTCCGCTTTGTGCATCGGCGGTAACATTTGTGGCAATCACGCCTTCCTTTGCTTCCTTGTTGGCGCGCTTGGCAGCTACGGCGGCTCCCTTTTCGCGAAGGACCTTGACGGCGGCATCGAAGTCGCCGCCACTTTGTTCGAGTGCTTTCTTGCAGTCTGCAATACCGAGGCTGGTGGCGTCGCGCAATTCCTTGATCATGCTGGTTGTAATAGCCATGGGTGTGGTTCTCCTAAATTATGCTTCTTTTTTCTCTTCGGATTCTTCTTCAGCCTTCGCCGGGTCTTCGGCGGACACGTCGGATTCTTCTTCGGCAGGTACGTCCTCTGCTGCCGGAGTTTCTTCCACAGGGGTTTCTTCCGCCTTCACCTCTTCGGCGGGAGCTTCGGTGGCTTTCTCGGCCTTGGGCTCCTCGGTAACCGGAGCAGCTTCTTCTACAGCAGGAGCAGGTTCTTCAATCTTGGTTTCCTCTACGGCAACGGGAGCTTCTTCGACAGCCGGAGCTTCTGCGGCGGCGGTTTCCTTTACCTCCTCCTTGGCGGCTTCGGCTTCAGCCTTTTTCTTGGCGGCTTTGGCTTCAGCCTTTTTCTTGGCGTCGGCCTTCTTTTTCTGCTCCTTGATCTTCTTCAGCACCTCTTCGCGCTTTTTCTTCTCTTCGGCTTCCTTCTTCTGGCGCTCTTCGCGGGCAATACGGGCCTTTTCGCGCTCTTCGGTTTCGGCCTTTTCCCGGGCGGCCTTCTCGGCCTTCGCCTTGGCGGTGTAGATTTCGTGTGCTTCCTTGATGGTTTCGCCCAGTACTTCGGCAATGAGGCCGATGGAACGGAGCGAGTCGTCGTTGCCCGGGATCGGATAGTCGACTTCGTCCGGGTCGGTATTGGTATCGACGAGCGCGACGATCGGAATATTAAGACGGTGCGCTTCGGCGATCGCCAGCTTTTCGCGGTTTAGATCCACGACGAACAGGGCTCCCGGTTTCTTTTCCAGGTTGGCGATACCGGTCAAGTTGCGCTCAAGCTTGTTTTTCTCGCGGCGAAGAACGGAGACTTCCTTTTTCAGAAGCTTTTCCATGGTGCCATCCGCTTCCATTTTCTGAAGCTCGCGCATGCGGGCAACCGAGGAGCGTATGGTTTTACTGTTGGTCAGCATGCCGCCAAGCCAGCGGTGGATGACATAGGGTTGGTCGATGCCTTCGGCGGCATCCTTGAAGATTTCGCGCGCCTGTTTCTTGGTGCCGACAAACAGCACCTTTTCGCCGCGCAGGACGACGTCGTTCAGGAAGGTTTTCGCCAGTTCGAGCTGCGAAAGGGTTTTGTTCAGGTCGATGATGTAGATCCCGTTCTTGGCGCCGTGGATATAGCGCTTCATTTTGGGATTCCAACGTTTGGTCTGGTGACCGAAATGCAGGCCTGCGTCGAGCAGGTCCTGTACGCCAATGGTTTTAGTGAATGACTCCGTCATTTTGCCTCTCCTTATAGTTTAACTATTAATAAACAATCCGCTTTGACACACCCGAGGTCAGGTGGCCTTCGCTTCCAACCGGAACGCACCGGTTGATTAAGGCACGGAATATACGGCCCGAGCGGGTGTCCCGCAAGGATTAATTCGCAATTATTCCTTTGTGTTGGCGATATAAAAAAAAGTATATATGTGCGGTTGTTTCCAAGAAAGGGAAGGAGGGTTTATGACGCCGGTAAAAATAGCAGAACAATTCGAGGTGGCAGGGCATTTGGCGAGTATACGGCCCACCGGAAGCGGAAATGTAAACGATACCTACCTCGCCGTTTTTCGAACCCACTTTTCCGAAGAACGCATCATTATCCAACGCGTCAACAGCCATGTTTTCGCCCAGCCGGAATGGATCATGGAAAACCTGAGCATTCTCACCAACCATTGCCACAAGCAATTGCAGGTTGAGAGCGATGCCGCCGATCGGATATGGCAGCTTCCCCGCATTGTCCCATGCCGCAATGGACAGGACTATTTCCGGGATGAAAACGGCGATTTTTGGCGGGCGCTCACATTGATTGCCTCTGCTACATCCTACGATATTGCCCAGAGTGCGGAACACGCCCGCGAGGTCGGTACGGTGCTTGGGCTGTTCCATCGCCTGATCTCTACCATGAACCCCTTGAGCTTGCGCGACACATTACCGGGTTTCCATGAAACACCGAAATACCTTGAGCAATACGACGTGGTGTTAAAGTCGGAAGGCGCGCAAGAGTTGCTTGAAAGCTCGATGGAAGTTCGGACGATTACCAAGTTTATTGAGGAACGGCGGGAATTTGCCTACGTTCTTGAAAATGCGTTGGCGGCCGGGGAGTTGGAAACCCGCCTTATTCATGGCGATCCCAAAGTCAGCAACATCATGATCGACGACGATACCTTTAAGGGGACCTCCATTATCGATCTCGATACCGCCAAGCCCGGTTTGATTCACTACGATTTTGGAGATGCGCTGCGTTCGCTCTGCAATCGGCAAGGGGAAGAGACCAAGGATATTGGCAAGGTTTCCTTTGATCTAGTGCTGTGCGAAGCTTTTGTGCGCGGCTACATGGGGTTTGCGAAGGATTTCCTTACCGCGAACGATAAGAAATATCTCTACGATTCCATCCGGCTCATCACCTTCGAGTTGGGTCTACGTTTTTTTCAGGACTATCTCGCAGGAAACGTATACTTCAAAGTCAAGTTGCCAGAACAAAACCTCCATCGTGCAAAGATTCAGTTCAAGCTGTGCGAAAGCATCGAGACCCGCAAGCGGCAGATCCAAGAGGTTTTGCTCTCGGCGATTGATGGACAGTAGAAATCGCTTGCCATCGATACGTATTTAAGTAGGGTACTCGCTCTCCTGCGCAATGGGCTACGGCCAATTGCAAGGGATCTAAAAACAATCTGAAGGTTTCGTTGAACGGAACGGAGGAGATCATGAAAACACGTCTAGGCTTTGTGGGTCTGATTATTGAAGACCGCGAGAAAAACGCGGCATCGGTTAATGCGGTGCTATCCGAATTCGGTGAATTGATTCTTGCGCGAATGGGCGTGCCCTGTCCCGAACGCGACTGCTTTGCCATTACTCTTGTTGTCCGTGCCGGCACCGACGACCTCGGATCCCTGACCGGGCGCCTCGGCCGACTCCCCGGCATATCCGTCAAATCGATGCTGAGCAAGAAACAAACCGACTGATTTTTAACCGTGGAATGCACCGAACCAACTTCTTTTTCCGTGTGTTCAGTGTATTCCGTGGTTCCCCCTGATTATGAAAACAAGAACCGAAAAGGATTTCCTGGGCGAAGTGCAAATCCCTGCCGACGCAACATGGGGGATCCATACCGCCCGGGCATTGGAAAACTTTCCAATCCCCGGCAGCTCCGTGCCTTCGTCTCTGATCTCTGCCATGGCACA
>DAOUQA010000042.1 GCA_030625905.1 Kiritimatiellales bacterium
CGGCTCGGGTTCGGGCTGCTGCTCGGCTGTCGGCTCGGGCTCGGGCTGCTGCTCGGCTGTCGGCTCGGGCTCGGGCTGTTGCGCCTGTTCGGGCTGCTGCTCGGCTGTCGGCTCGGGTTGCTGCAGCGGTTCCGGTTGCTGTTCAGGCATCGGCTCCGGTTCGGGCTGCTGCTCGGGTATCGACAAGGGTTCGTCCGCTATGCCGCCGGCGAGGAAACGCTGGAGATCCGCAAGTACAGTCTCCTTGACTTCTTCAAGACGTTGCGCCTCATCCACCTTTCCCTTTAAGTCAACATACTCGTCATAAGGTATCTGCAGATTTTCTGAATTTTCCCCATACAAATAGGTTTCCTTGTCTCTCATTGTCCGCTCCATTCACAAATTCAAATTGGTTTGTTTCAATGTTCCGGGAGCATTCAGAGCATTGTCCGTGCCATGTATTCTGTTTGCATTTATTTACCCGGAGCCTTTTTTTGTATCTAATAAGTACTCGCTGTGCCGGGCGGTAGACTTCGCCATTGCGCAAACTATCACCCTCTGCTGGGATGGAAAAATCAAGGCCGACTGGACACCCATTCCGCTCATCGGCTACTTCGCCGTTCCTTAGGTGCAACCCTTTTTTCCTGCGCCCTTCGAAAATCAACGATTGGGCCAACAATACCCCGGGGAAAGGGGGCGTTCCTTGGCATACAACCTGCTTTAATCCATTAGGATTTATCGCCAATATGGCAGGAATGAGGCACCGAAAATGAATATGAAACACAGCTCGATTTCAACGCGACCCCTTTTGGGAATGGCACTGGCCCCCTTGATCCCGGCCACCACGCATGCCCAGGCGACCGAGGGCTTTCTGGCGGCGGTTCTTCCGGCCGAAATGGGCTCGCCCGCTTTCCTAATTACTGGATCGCTGCTGCTTTCTTCCATTATATTGGTCTTTATATTCAGATCCCGTTTCAATGGTGTTCGCACAGAGCTCAAAGATATGACCACCGAACTCAAAAACACCCGTGAGCGACTCACCGAAACGAATCAGGTACTTGATAAAACCGATAAAAACCTCAAGAACACCACCCAGCGCTATCAAGGTATTCTGTTCGATGCCGAGGTAGGCATGTTTCAAATGGATCTCGACGGGAAATGCACCTACATCAACTCCGCGCTCCAGAAGATGTCTGGTCTCTACCCGAAAAAAGCGCTCGTGGAAGGTCTTCAAAGTGCCATCCATCCCGATGACCGGGCAGACTTCAATAAATCCCTAAAATCCTTCAACAAAAGCGATAAGCCTTTTTCCATCTCTTTCCGGTTCAAGCCGGCCAGAAGCCCTGAAGTCCATGTCGCCTGCCGCGCAAGCAAGGTCCTCAACGAAAAGAAAGATGCCGAAAGCTATATCGGCTGGGTTACGGATGTTACAGGCTTCCACGAAGAGCAGCTCCGGGAACAAGCGGAAACCGCGCACTATGCCCATTTTGTCGCAGAAACCATCGAGGGCTACTACCACCTTGCTCCCGAAGCCCCGATCCCCCTCGTTGACTCCGCCGACAAGATGGCGGCAGCCATCATGGAAAATATGAAACTCTCCAACTGCAACAAAACCTTTGCCTCCCAGTATGGAGCCTCCCCCTCCTCGCTTAAGGGAAAAGGCATCAATGCCCTTCAAGACGGATGCGGCCCGTTCAAAAAAATCGACTCGATCAAGAAACTGATCGAGGCCGACTACAAGCTGCTCGATATTGAATCCGTCCGGCAGGACCCGCGCGGCAACCGGCTCAGCCTGTTCAACAATGCGATCGGAATCGTTGAAGACAACAAACTCGTCGGCATATGGGGCTCCCATCGGAATGTCAGCCAACAGAAACGCGAGAAGGAAGAGCTCATTAGCCAAACCCGGTTCATGCACCGAATCCTCGATACCCTGCCAGCCGATGTCCACGTAAAGGACACCCGCTGCCGCTATCTCTACGCCAGCCAAAAACTCGCCAAACGAACAGGGATTCCCCAGGAGAAATGGATCGGCAAGACCATTTTCGAAGTCATGCCCGCCACTCCGCGCGACCACGACAAGAACGCGATCAATGTCATGAAGACCGGCAAGCTCAGCCGTGAGGAACGCCCATACGAAGCCCACAAGAAATCCGGTTGGATGGAAAGTGTCCAGATTCCCCTTGTCTCCGACGAGGGCCTTGTCGAAGGCATTGTCGGATTGTCGTTCGAAATCAGCGAACGCAAGAAAAAAGAAGATGCGACCCTGCACAAACAACAGCAGCTCGAGAAGCAACTCAAGCAACGGACGGATGAACTTCAAGAATCGCAATGCGAGTATGGAAAAACCGCAACCGCCTTGCTCGATACCAACCAGAAGCTGGGCGTCCACAAGGCCGAAATGGAAAACCAGCAACACGAATTCAACGAACAACTCAAGGACCGCAAGCATGCGGTGGAAACGTTGCGCCGCAACGAGGAAACGTTGCTAACCCGTCAAAAGCACCTCGAAGAGCAGCTCTCCCAGCGGCTAAGCGAACTGGATGCCGAAACCGACAAACGCAAGAAATGGGAAGAGCTCATTTCCATCAAGGAAAACGAACTCAAGAAGCTCGAGGAATTCGTCAGCGACCTCGGCAAGCAACTCGAAACGGAGACGACCCAGTGCAAGCAGATGGAGACCGATCTTGAAGCAAGCAAAGGCGAACATGCGGCACGAAAAGTGGCCGAGACTCACCTCAAGAAAACAACAGCATCGCTGCAGGCAGCGCAAACACGCATCCAGATGCTAACCGAACAGCACGCCACCGAACTCGAACACGAAGTGGCCGAACGCAAGTCCGCCACCACGAAGTTAATTCAGAATACGGAGGAGCTCGACGAGCTCAAACAGCAATTCAACACACGCATCGAGCAGGAAACCAAGTCCCTGAAAAAAGAGCTCGCCCAAAAGCAGATCCGGGAGAAAGCCTTGCGCCAGCAGGAAAAGGATCTCGAAGGGCGCATCAAGGAACTGGAAAAAATGCTGCAGTCCAAGGTACAGGCGCACAACGAACAGATCCAGGCCCGCGAAGGCGCGGAAGTGAAGCGCCAACAGGTGGAGCACAAGCTCGAACAAATGGGCACCCGACAAGGTCAGTTGATTGAACGCGAAACGCAGAAGCTGAATCTCAACATCGCGGAGATCCGCCTCGAAGAAATCAAGCTGCGCAAGAAAGTCGGCGATCTTCAGCAGGAAAAGGAGAATCTCGAGAACCTGTCCAAAACCCGTGCGGCGGAACTGGACAAGGCCTCCAAGGAGCGAGGGGAATTGTCTACCGCCCTCTCCGATACCCAGGAAAAACTTGAAGAACTTGAAAAAGGCCAGGCCAAGCTCATTGCCAAGGAAACCAAGACCCTTCAGGCTGAGTTGAAGAACCTCAAGCAAACCGAAGGCGACCTTCGCCAACAGGAAGAGCTCCTCAGGAAACAAGGCGCCGATCTGGAGGAAACCATCAAACAGCTTTCCACAGATCTAAAGACCGAAGCCCAGAACCGCGGCAACGTGGAAAAAGAGATGCAGGAACTCCAGATTGCCTTCGATGCAAGCCAGGACAATGTCACCACGATGGTTAAACAGCAGACCCAGGAGCTCAACGAACAGATTAAGCAGCATAAGAAGAACGAAGTGGATTTGAAGAAGACCGAGGATTCCCTGAAAAAGCAGGCCGCCGCACTGCAGGAAACCATCGAGACCCGCACCCGCGAACTGGCCGAGACCCAGAAGGAACGCGCAAAGGCCGAACTTGAGCTCGTGCAGGTCATCGAACGCTCCAGTCAAGGCGCAAAGGAAATCGAAGCGCAAATTGCAGGGATCAAGAAAGAGCACTTGGCCGAGATTAAACGCGTCAAAGACGAGCAAAAGGACTTGCGCCAAAAGGAAGTATACTACCGCTCCCTCTTCCAGGCCTCGGCCGATGCCTTCCTCCAGATCGATCCAAAGAGCGGCCAGATCCAGTCGGGCAATCTTGCCGCCGCCCAGCTATTCGGCGAAGAAACCACGAACACCTTGGAAGGAAAGACGATCGACGTCCTTTCCCCCGGACTCCAATCCGGCAATATGTCCTCCCCCGACATGGCCAAGGCCCGGTTGCACAGCACGCTTGAAACAGGACATGAAAGTTTCGAGTGGCAATTCATGAAAACCGACAAGACGACATTCCACAGCCTCGTCTCCTTTAGCACCATCCATGTCGAGGAAAGGCAACTGGTTCTTGCCGTAATCAACGATATCTCCGAGCTCAAGCAGCAGCAGGCCGAACTACAGCAAACCATCGACGAAGCCCATGCGGCCAACCAGATGAATAGTAAAATCGTCGACGAGGTAACCGAGACCGTTCAAGCTTCGCTCGACCCAGTCGTGGATTCAGCCGCCACGATAGAAAAGGCCGAAAACCTCACCGAGGAACAAAAGATCGATGTGGCGACCATCAACCGCAACTGCCGTACGCTGATCGATACCATGAACTATCGCCGCGAGCTTAGTCATCTGGCCGATGGTTCAGATGAAGTTGTGCCCACCAAGTGCGACCTGCACGAGCTCATCAAGGATCTCGACGAACAGTTCTCCAAACGTGCCGAAACCAAGAAGCTCTTCTTTGCGGTTAGCTATGCGCAGTACCAGTCCGCCAACAATCTCCCCAAATTCGTTGAAGGCGATGAACAAAAGGTACGGAAGGTGCTCGGCATCCTGCTCGGCTACGCCCTCTCCCATACCGAAAAAGGCCGGCTCGGCCTTCATGCCACGCGGAAGACGGACGACGGAGACGGCCTTTCCGTAGCCTTCGAGCTCGCCTACACCGGCAAGGAAAACCAGGATAAATTGTTGTCGCAGGTCTTCGGCTCCGATGACACCAAAGTCGAAGACATGCACTATGGTCTAACGCTCGCCCAGCGGTATGTACGGATGTTGGACGGGGAAATCGAACTCGAATATCGCAAAGGCGACGTCACCGCGATCCTGATCGACTTCCCCTTCAAGAAAGTGGAATCGGAAATCGTCATGCCCACCGAGAATGCCGAACCAAAGGAGGGGGCGGCATAGAACGCCCCAGTCCTCGGGAAACCAAGAACACGTCGGCCGGGAACTACAACTCCCGGCCGTTGGCGTTCCGGCGCTTGATGTCCCTCTTGGCAACATGTGCCGTCGGCTGGAAAATTTTGAGGATCTCGGGAGCTTCAAGATGGTAGACCACCTTGTTCAGATGACGTCTCCCACTGATGATGCCCGCCTTCTCAAGGGTTGCCAGATGCCTTGAAACATTGGACTGGTTGATGGTTCCAAGAGCCCCCAAATCACGAACACAGCGATCCCCCTGCCGCAATTCATCAATAATCCTCAACCTCATTGGATGAGCCGCCGCCTTTAAGACTCCCGCACAAATCACTGCCGTTTGATATTTCATGAATATGACATTATGCGCATATGCGCATAATGTATATATAAAAATTTCAGGGGGCTTTCCTTTGACTCGCCAGCAGCACCTCTCTACCCTCTTTTCTCAATGAAAAAAGCAATCCTACTACTCTCCTTTGCAGCCGCCACTTCCTTCGCTGCACCAAGCCGCGTTTCCGAGGTTTGGGTCTATCTCATGAAGGGTGAGGAAACCCATTTTCCGGCCCAATCGTCCATAACCGATGTCGCCTGCTTCAGCGCCAAAATCGATGGCGACGGCAATCTCAACGGTGGCCATCTGCGCCCCCCCGCCCTGCTCGGCGCAAACCCCGGAACCCGCTACCACCTTGTCGTCACCATTCCGTGGAACACCACCTTGGCGCACATCTTCCTCGACCCCGAACTCCCCTTCCGGAGCCGCATCATCGCCGACATTGTCGAGCGCTCAAAGCCCTTCGATGGTTTACAAATCGATTTTGAGAGCATCAACAAGGACGACGGCACCGCCTACCTCAACTTCCTCGCCACCGTCAAAAAAGCACTGCCGAAAGAAAAACTCTTCAGCGTCGCCGTCATGGCGCGCTGGGCCGGGCACAAGCAGGCAAACCCCACCGACGCCTTTGACTATCCCTTTATCGGAATGATTGCCGACCGCGTCGTTGTTATGGCCTACGACGAGCACTACCGCGGCGGCGGCCCCGGCTCGGTCGCCTCGCTACCATGGTGCAGGAAAATCTATTCCTACGCTCTCGCAACCATCGAGCCCGACAAGCTCATCATGGGCATTCCGCTCTATGGACGCGGCTGGCAAACCCCCTCCCTTGCCCGCGCCTACAAGAACTCCGAAGTCGTCGATGAATTGGTCGCCAAAGGCATAAAATCAAAATGGGATCCGGAAACCGGCGGAACCTACTCCTTCACCGAAACCGTCAATGTCACCGTGCACTACGAAACCCTGCAATCCCTCGACGCCAAGCTCAACCTCTACACGCAGCACCCCATCTGCGGCGTCGCCTACTGGCGTATCAGCCAGGAGCCTGAAGGCTTTTGGGAGCCATAACGTAGCCGCGGTGGAGTGCGGCATTTCTGTACCGCTTTCAGCCAGCGTTTGGTAGAAAAGCGGAACTCTAAGTTCCGCACTCCACAAATACCGCTTTCCAAGCCCACCCGACTCCACTACATTTCTGCCTAACATGGAAAAACATGTGATAGGCGGATTCCGCTTCTGCCTAATCGTTCTACTCAGAGAGGGTAATGATGAATAAAGACACCCCACTAACCCACCTGCTTGACCTGCTCGCTATTGAAGGCCTAACCGGCCAAGAATCAAAGGTGGCCGAAGCCCTCACGAAAAAGCTGAAGGCCGCCGGTTGCAAAAAAGCGTGGATCAAGACCGATGATGCGCACAAGCGGCTGGGCGAAGGTTTTGAGAGCGGCAACCTGATCGTGAAACTGCCGGGTACGGTGAAGGCACCGCGGATCATGTTTTCGGCGCACATGGATACGGTGCCACTCTGCAAGGGTGCGGAGCCGGTGGTAAAGGGAAACCGCGTGGTATCCAAAGGCAAGACCGGCTTGGGTGGCGACGACCGCGCCGGCTGCGCGGCCATCGTGGCGATGGTAGAGACGCTGCTTCAACACAAGATCCCCCACCCGCCGATCACTCTACTTTTCCCGATTGGCGAGGAGAACGGACTACACGGCTCGCGCATGGTGCGGGTCAAGGACTTGGGCAATCCGGTGATGGGCTTTAATCTCGATGGCCGGGAGCCGAACGAAATTGTGCTTGGCGCGATGAGCGCCGTGCGCTGGACGGCGGAAATTACGGGTCGCTCCACCCACGCCGGGCTGGAGCCGCACAAGGGCATTTCGGCGGGGCTGATTGCCTCGAAGGCGATAGCGGTGATTGCGGAGAAGGGCTACTTCGGAAAAATCGTCAAAGGCAACCGCGCCGGCACCTCCAACCTTGGCTCCATGAACGGCGGCGAGGCCGACAACCAGGTCATGGATCGCGCCGTGCTGACCGGCGAGTGCCGCAGCCATAACCCGGCCTTCCTTGAGCAAATCGTCAAGATCTACAAAACCAGCTTCGAGCAAGCAGCTAAAAGCGTGGCTAATGATGCAGGCAAATGCGGCAAGGTGAAGTTCGCGGCCATCAGCGACTATCATGCCTTCCGCCTCAAGAAATCCGAGCCGTGCGTAGGAATTGCCATCAAGGCGGTGGAGGCCATCGGCCTCAAGCCCAATCCGTGCGTGATGGATGCCGGACTGGATGCCAACAACTTTAATGAAAAAGGGCTCCCGACCGTCACTCTCGGCACCGGGACGCACCATTTCCATACGGTCGACGAATATGTCGACATCAAGGAATACCTCACCGCCTGCAAGGTACTTCTAAACATTGCCCAACGAGCCAGTGCTTAACGCGTCGAAACAGAGTCGTATATAAAAAGGATGTTATGGAATTGTTTGGATTGGGAATATGGGAAACGGCTCTTCGTCTCGCCATGGGCGCCGCGATCGGGTTTAGCATTGGACTCACCGGTGTCGGCGGCGGTGTGTTGGGACTGCAAGCCACAACCCTTGTTTTTAAGATGGATCCCATCATGGCCGTGGGCACCACCAGCCTCTATATTTTCCTCACCAATATTTCCGCTAGCTTCCACCACGCCAAACTCAAGAACATTGCGTGGAATGCGGCTGCTCGCATTCTGGCGGGGGCGATACCGGCCAACATTCTGGTCTCCCACTGGATCAGCGGCCAAGGAAACAACGCCGAGTTCAAGAATTCGCTAAAAACCTTCATCATCTGCATCGTCTTTTTTTCCGTCGGCGTAATGATTGTCAATGCCATAAACACACTTCGAAAAAAGGCCACGGAAGAAGAGCTTCACCTCGCTTCAAAAATCCAGCAGCACTGGATTCTCCGCAACGTCCTTAGCGTTCTGCTTGGCGCATTGATCGGCGGATTGATTGGTGCCACGTCCGTGGGAGGTGGCGTCTTGATTGTTCCCATGCTGATTATTGTTTTCGGCCTTTCCGCCGCTCGCACCGTCGGCAGCTCGACCTTCATTGCCCTGATCCTGACCCTGATGACAGCACTCGTCTATGGAAAAGGCGGGGCACTCGAAGCCCCTACGGCCATCATCATGGCCGTGGGCTCGCTCGGCGGGGTGCGGCACGGAACCCAGCTTTCCGTAAAACTACCCGACCAGATGCTCCGACTCATCATGATTGGGCTCATCCTTGCGGCCGCCATCCTGATGCTGGCCAACCGCTAGTGTCTTGCAACGGCTCCAAAACATTTATCCAAGATTGATTCATCCGGCGCATCCCCGTAGACTGCTCCCATGAATACACAGATCAATCCACTCACGCTCGACTCCGCCGTGGAGACCGTCCAGAAACAGTGGCCGGATGCCAAACCCCGCGTCGGTCTGATTCTTGGCTCCGGCTGGGGCGAAGCGGTCGCGGACTTTTCCGGAGAAGAACTCCCCTACTCCAAAATACTAGGTTTTGGAAAACCCGGAGTGCTGGGCCACGCAGGCAAGCTGCTCGCCACCACGGTCAACGGCGTGGAGGGTTTTATCTTCCAGGGGCGAAGGCACTGGTACGAGGGCGAAGGCTGGACGCCCGTCATCCTTCCGGTCTACCTGCTACACGCGCTTGGTGCAGACACCGTCCTGCTCACCAACGCCGCCGGAGGCATCCGCGATGACTTGAAGCCCGGCTCGCTGATGGCAATCTCCGACCACATCAACATGCTCGGCTCCAACCCGCTGATCGGCCCGCACAACCCCAAACTTGGAACCCGCTTCCCCGACCAGTCGGAGGTCTACGACAAGCCCCTGCGCGAAAAACTGTTAAAAGCCGGAGCCGATACCGAAGGCGTCTATATCGCCACCAGCGGCCCGACGTTTGAGACTCCGGCGGAGATCAACCAATACCGCTCGATGGGCGCGGATGCCGTCGGCATGTCTACCGTACCCGAGGCGATCATCGCCAACGCGCTGGGCATGCATGTGGCCGGACTCTCCTGCATCTGCAACTGGGCGGCGGGCATCAGCCCAACCAAACTGACCCACGAGGACGTCAACAAGGTTGCAGCCGAAGCCATGCCCCGCATGAAAAGCACGATTGCCGCATTTCTGGAGGAGCTTGCCAATGGATCCGAATAAATTGATCTTTGTGGCAAAAAAGTCCATGGAGCGGGCGTATGCGCCCTACTCCAACTACAAGGTTGGAGCCGGACTGGCATGCGCCGACGGAACGGTTTTCAAGGGATGCAATATCGAAAACGCCTCGTTCGGACTGACCAACTGCGCCGAGCGCACGGCCCTCTTTTCCGCTATCGCCAGCGGAAAGAAGCATTTCGCAGCCATCGCCATTGTGGCCTCCGGCGAACCCGCTCCGTTCCCATGCGGCGCATGCCGACAGGTGTTGGCAGAATTCTGCGAACCGGATTTCCCGATCTATATCGCAAATAAAGCCGGCTATGAAGTCATCACCCTCGGTGAATTGCTACCGCATGCATTCAATCTCAAGGAAGACCCTTCCGATGCCTAACGGAAAGATCCTCTACCTTGTACGCCACGCCGACGCCGCTTGGATGAAAGCAGGGCTGGGCGACTTTGACCGCCCGCTCAACGACTGCGGCAAGCGCGATGCAGTGGAAATGGGTCAGCGGCTCAAGGCCGGCGGTACCCTGCCCTCCGCGATTCTTTCCAGCCCGGCACTCCGCGCTGCCCAAACCGCGGAAATCATTGCGGTGGAACTTGGGTTTCCGGTAGATTCGATCTCCTTTGCCGAGAAGATCTACGAAGCCACGATCGCCAACCTGATCAAAACCATCCAATCGGTGGGGCCCCATCATACCAGCGCGATGCTTGTCGGCCACAACCCCGCCATGACGTGGTTGATCAACCACCTGGCCGACGGACACATTGCCAATGCTCCCACCTGTGCCATCGCCACCCTCCGCACTTTTTCCGGCCGATGGGAAGATGTCGGCTCCGCCACGGCCGATCTACTGGACTTCGACTATCCAAAAAGGCCAATGGAGAGCAATACACGCCCTGTTTCAGGGGGAAATTTAGCTTAGATAAGGGTTGCGCGGTGTGCGGTGGGCGTGTAGGTTCTGCGCCTTATTTTTCAACCCAAGAATTGAAAGAGGTTTGCCATGAGAATTAGAAGAGCAATGCTCAAGAAGCCGCTACGTCGGCCTATCAAAAAGCCGCGCCTGAAGCGCCGCCGTATTTTGGAACAGAAAAAGCGCCTCGTGGGCGCGGGAATCACCGAAGAACAATTGGTACACATGAACACCCAGGAGATCCGCGCCGCAATCCGCGAAACGTGTGCTTAGGAAACCGTTCTGCGCTCTTTGGATAAACGCTCTACCGGGGGCGTTTTTCTGTATCTGGAGGAAGCAGGGGACAGCCCATATAGTCTATTAACCGCAAAAGCAACGTAAGGATCGCAACGTATAACAAAGGGAGCAGTTTTGGGTTCTCTGCGTTCTTTCGTGGAAAATACACAGTTCACGGGAAGAGACAAAAAATGAAAAATATCGTACTGGTGGGCTTCATGGGAAGCGGCAAGACCACTCTCGGGAAGCTGCTCTCGGAACAGACGGGCATGCCGCTGGTCGACATGGATACGCAGATCGAGGAGCGCGCCGGGAAAAGCATCAACGACATTTTTGCCCAGGATGGCGAAGCGCACTTCCGTGCGCTGGAACGCGAAATGGCGCAGGAGCTAGCCTCCAAAGACGGCCAGATTATATCTACTGGCGGTGGAATCGTGCTCAACCCAGACAATATCGCCGACTTTGAAAAGACCGGGCTGGTCGTTTGCCTGCTCGTCGATGCCGATACCGTTCTCGACCGCATACGGCACGATTCCTCCCGCCCCTTGCTCGCCGACGACAAGGAAGCTAAGATTATTGAGCTGTTGCAGTCACGCAAACACCTGTATGAATCCATTACCCACAAGGTCAATACCAGCGGCAGGCCTTCCCCGGAACCGACCGCGCAGGAAATTATCGATCTGTATGAATCAAACAATCCTTGAATTCACCGCGCAAAAAGACACAATGCCGCTTCTATGCATTGACCCGTCGAGGAGTACGATATGACTGAAGAGAAAAAAGACAACCTAAACGAACAGCAGACTTTTCTTAGCGATCAAGAACCGGAAGCGGCCGTGGAAGCCCCGGGTAAAAAGTCCCAGCCGAAAACTCTGGGCGCAACGGGAAAGAAAAAGAAGACCTCGCAACAGCACTCCCTACAGCATAAAGAGGTTCTTAAGCAACAGGCCCTTGAACAACAGGAAGTAAAGGAAGTCCTCGTCTTCTTCCGGAAATACGCCAAGCCCGCCGGGATTGCCATTCTCGTCGTTTGCGCGATCGTGCTTGCCGATAAATTCTTCAAGGCGCAACGCCATAAAAAGGAAGCTGCGGCCGATACTGCGTTAATGGACGCGCGTAGCGCCGAAGCGCTTCAAAAGGTTGTCGACGACTATGCATCCACCCCCACCGCCCCGCTGGCCTTGATGGAGCTGGCACGCGAGAAATTCAACACCGGACAGTTTGACGAAGCGGAAGAACTCTACGCCCGGTTCACCAAAAAACATAGCGGCCACGAACTTGCCGCGCAGGCGGAGCTTAACCTGATCACCTGCAAGGAGGCAAAGGACCAGTTTGGCGAGGCCCACCTGCTCTATGGCGAGTTTGCAAAGAAACATGCAGGCTCATTCCTAGCTCCATCCGCCATGATGTACCAAGCGCGTTGCCTCGAGGCGCTCGACCAGCTCGACGAAGCCCAGATCGCCTATGAAGACCTTATCGTTAATTTCCCGGAAACGACTTGGTCGCGAATCGCCGAAGCCAACCTGAAGGTGGTACTCGGAAAGAAGAAGTAAATCCCCTGTCCGGAAGATCTTGGTTAACGCCCCGAAGCTTCGGGGCGTTTTTTATGCGGCAAGCTTTCCAGCCACAATCTATGCACTGGTTCCATCGTCGAGCAACAGGTTTCGGGCACTGATGCACGGTCCGGGAAACATTTCCATGAATTCCTCCGGAGCCTCGTCATAGAGTTCGCATATCGACTGGTAGGCGGCACGGCCATAGCGCAGCACCTTGCCAAGCGTTTGCTCCTGCACATCCTGCATCACGAAGCACAGCTCTTCGTCGGTAGAGTCCTGCACGTTGAGCAACAGGCGGGATTTCCGCGGATCGACCTTTCCCATGTTGCGCGTATGGATGCTGTATTTCACATATTCCACAACCCGCTGGTTTAACTCGGCCTCGATCATGAAGATTAGTTCCACAAGCTCCACGCGCGTCAGCACAAGCCGCACGCTGGGAAGGTTGATGTCGGCCGGAACCATCTCGTTCATCTGTTCCACCGACTCGTCGAAATCCTCGAGAATCTCTTCGCGCGTCACATTGGCCGTCTCCGGAACCCAGTGGATCAGCATCCTGTTCCCGGGGTCGTTGTAGAGTAACGGCATGTCGACGCGAAAGCTGGCATCACAATCCTCGCAGTCGACCCGATTGAGTTGGTTATGCATCAAAGCTTCCTTCAACTGCGGATCGGTTTCGACATTGATCGCATCGTAAAGCTGGACATCCTGCTGCGTGCCGCAGGCTGGGCAGGAAATATTGGTTGTTCTGCTAATGCTCATTTTATTGCTTCGGTGTGGACGTATATGTCGGGGTGGTTGTTGGCGTTGTAGTATAAGTTGGTGTCGCAGTGGCTGTAGGCGTGTCTGTTGGTGTTGCCGTGGATGTTGCTGTAAG
>DAOUQA010000265.1 GCA_030625905.1 Kiritimatiellales bacterium
AAAAGGGGCGGCTCATGCGCGTTGTACTTCCCGAACGCGGCAGGCGATTGCGCCGAAAAGAAGCAATCTCGCGCCTATACGGGGGATTAATTAGATGGTCTTAGGAATTGCCTTTAAGGGGCTTATCAGGGACATTCGCGCGCATTAATCGGGAAATTTGATTCAAAAATGAAGTACGTGGTATTAGTTGGCGATGGGATGGGCGACTATCCGGTCGAGGCGCTGGGCGGCAAAACGCCCCTGCAGGCGGCGAATATTCCGATGATTCGGAAGATCGCGGCGGCGGGGGAGGTACGCATGGTGCAGACGGTGTCGGACGGGATGCTTCCCGGCAGCGACGTGGCCAACATGGCGTTGCTTGGATACGACGCGGCAAAGAACTATACCGGCCGCGCACCGATCGAGGCCGCCGGGGCGGAAATCCCGATGAAGCCGTCGGATGTGGCGTTTCGCTGCAATCTAGTGACGGTGGTTGACGGGATCATGGACGACTATTCCGCCGGACATATTTCTACTGAAGAGGGGCAGGCGCTGATTCGGTCTGTCCAGGAAAAGCTGGGACGCGAGGGGCTGACCTTCCATCCCGGCGTGCAGTACCGCCACCTTCTGGTTTGGGATGGCGGCCCGGCGGAGTGCGAGTGCATGCCGCCACACGACATTGCCGATAAACCGGCAAACGAACATTTGCCGGTAGGAGATCGGCAGGCGGAAATCCGCGAATTGATGGAGCTGTCGAAGGCCGTCTTTGCGGATCATCCGGTGAATAGGAAGCGTATTGCGGAAGGCAAAAAGCCCGCAACGCAGATCTGGCTGTGGGGGCAGGGAAGTGCCATGCAGCTAGAAACATATAAATCCCTTTATGGGCTGGGCGGTGGAGTGGTCTCCGCGGTCGACCTGCTGAAGGGACTCGCAAAACTGGCCGGTTTGGCCGCGCCCGATGTTGAAGGCGCGACCGGCTTCCTGGATACGAACTACCAGGGCAAAGTAGACGCGGCGCAGGCGATTTTGGAGAGGGACGATTTTGCCTTTATCCACATCGAGGCGCCGGATGAATGCGGGCATATGGGTGATGCACAGCTAAAGACGCAGGCGATCGAAGAGTTCGATTCGCGGGTAGTCGCGCCGGTTTTCCAATGGTTGGAAGACGCGGGCGAGCCCTACACACTGCTACTGTGCACCGACCATCGTACGCCGGTGGCCCTCAAGGGGCATACCGCTGAGCCCGTTCCCATGGCGGTCATGAAAGGGCCGGTGGGAGAAACAGACGCGCAGGTGGCGTTCGACGAGAACGTGAACAATGGAAATGCACAGTGCATGGCCTGCGATTGGATACAACAAATACTAAACGCATCATCCGAATGATGATGGAAGAATGGATTTTGGATTGCTGGAATATTGAAATCGCCCGAAGGAGGCAGAACTACCCATTTTAAATGCAGCAATGCATCCATCCAACAATCCATTCTTCCGCTCCCTTTCGGATGCGAAAGGAAAGACATTGAGCTTAATCAAAAAGATCGCTTCCGTTTTCGGCAAAAAGGACGAGCCGAAAAAGAAGGAAGCCCAGAAACACCAGAAACCATCGTCCTCGTTTAAGAAGAAACAGCACCAGAAGCCTCGGCGGGAAGAGTGGACTCCGGGCGGCGGGAAGAAAAATTCCTCACCGCAACAGCGCCAGCAAGGCCAACGCCCGAAGAAAAGACCGGACAATGAACCTTTGGTTCTGACGGAAGCGGAGCAGGAGCGGATGAAAGAGTTCCGCCCCGAGGAAGAAGACCGTCGCCGGGCCTATGAACGCCGCCTCCGGAAGCGCAAGGCAGAGCAGTCGCGCTCCGGAAAGCCTCGCGAAAAAGCCGCCCGCAGTCCGCGTCCGGAAGGCGAGCGGAAACCGCGCGAGCCGCGCCCGGAAAACCAGTTTAAACCCCTTCCGAAACAGGCACCGAAACCCCGGGACGAAGAGACTCCTTGGGATCTTGCCGAGTTTGCGGTGGCACCGGAGGAAGGCAAGATCCGCTTCCACGATCTGGACTTGCATCCTCGCCTGATGCGCAGCATCCACGCGCTGGGCTGGCAATATGCCACGCCGATCCAGGGTGAAATCCTGCCCGGTACGCTCAAGGGCAAGGATATGGCCGGCCGCGCACAGACCGGTACCGGCAAGACCGCCGCGTTCCTGATCTCGATCATCAACCACTGCCTCAACAAGCCGCTACAAAAACAGGGCGAGGGTAGCCCGCGTGCACTCATCATTGCGCCGACCCGCGAGCTGGCGATGCAGATCGGGCAGGATTCCGAAGGACTCAACCAATTTACCGGTCTGCGCACCGTGGTGCTCTACGGCGGTATGGACTACAACAAGCAAGAGCGCGAACTCGATGATGTCGTCGATATCGTGGTGGCCACGCCGGGCCGTCTGCTCGACTTTGCCAGCAAGAATGTCGTTAGGCTGGGCTTTACCGAAATCATGGTGATCGACGAGGCCGACCGCATGCTCGACATGGGCTTTATCCCCGACGTCCGCCGTATTATCTACAAGACCCCCGCGAAGGAAAAG
>DAOUQA010000180.1 GCA_030625905.1 Kiritimatiellales bacterium
CGATGACTCGTTCAGCGTAACGCTGGAGTCGGCCGAAGCGGGCCGGAACATCAACTTGCTTACCCGTGGTGAGTGGATCAAGATTCTCGAAATGGCCAACATGCCCTCCACCGAATGGGATGCCATGATTGATTGCCTTGAAGATTGGATCGATGAAGGCGATCTCCGCCAGCTCAACGGCGCGGAATCCGATGACCCGTTCTATGAAGAGCAGGGTTACCCCGTAAAGAACGGCCCGCTCGACAGCGTCGAGGAGTTGCTTCTGGTCAAGAACTGGGGGGAGGACATCCTCTACGGTGCAGATGGGGGCGATGACGGCGACGTTATTTTCGGGATCGCTGATCTGCTGACCGTATGGGGCGACGGCAAGGTAAACCTCAACACCGCAAGCACCGATGTCTTGCTAAGCTACGCCGAATATGAGGATTGGGAGCTGGAAAGCGTCCTGGAAGCCCGCTGGGGCGAAGATGGCGAGGAGGGAACGCTGGACGACGGCATCAAGAACCTGGCCGATG
The DNA here is from genome assembly GCA_030625905.1 of Kiritimatiellales bacterium. GTDB lineage: Bacteria > Verrucomicrobiota > Kiritimatiellia > Kiritimatiellales > Pontiellaceae > Pontiella. The sequence goes on from DAOUQA010000180.1 coordinate 516, forward strand.
TCGGAGCCGATCCCGCTAAATTTAAATTGCAAAGTAATTTTGTAAAGGTAACGTCTGTGGGCGATGCGTTCGGCAACCAGTACCAAATCGAGTGCATTGTTCTGCTTCAGGGAAACACCTCGACAATAGCTTACTGGCAGGAGGGGCCGGTTAATAAAAAATGAAACTGATTCCCAATTTTCAAATCGGAAAAATCCGGCTGGGACGGAAGGATCTTCGGAATGAAAGTCCTGTTGTCCCGTCAAAAAACTTTCTCCACAGGATTAGGGAAAGAACCAGCATGAAAATGCGTGAGAAAACCATAACCGCAGTCTGCCGCACGGTGGACGGAATCGAGTGGACCAGTTGGAAAATCAAACCGGACGGCGATGAATTGGCGCAACAGGATACCGCACCCGTGGACTTCTCCGGCGACACCACCGAGGAACTCATCGCCTCCATCGAACTTCCTGAGAATGTCACCGACCAGCTGGAGGGCGACATCACCGTACCACTGCGCACCTCCGAACTCCTCATGCGGGTTATGGAATTTCCCACCGTGGAGGAAGACGAAATCGCCGACATGGTTGGTTTCCAGATCGACAAAATATCCCCCTTCCCCTCGGACCAGCTGGCCATTTCACATGAGGTGCTTCAGCAAATCGAAGAATCCTCGCTCGTACTGATGGTTGCAGCAAAACGCAGTTGCATCGATGCCATTGGCGATACCTTCGAGGAAAAGGGAGTCCGCGTCCACGGTATCGATGCGCGCGTGTTCGGCTGGATGGGACTGCTGGAGGACGAGGGGCATGTCGCCGGCGACGATTGCGAAATCTTCATCATCGACGACCGCATTGACTTTTCGCTGGTGGTGGTCACTTCTGGCATCCCGACGGCCTTCCGAATGCTCGATACAAAGCTCGTCGACACGACCTCGGTTGACGAATTGGCCGCCGAAATAAGCTACACGCTCACCACGATCGACATCGAGCGCGACCTGCCGGCCCCATCCGCTATCCAGTTCTGGAGCCTCGACGACCTTGCGGCGGATGTTCGCGCCAAGCTATCGAAAAAGAGCGGACTCCCCGTCAACCCCCACTCCCTGGCCTCGCTGCCCCCGCTCTCGGAAGGCATTGTACGCCGCACGCTGGACGAGAGAAGCCATATCGAACTGGTCCCGCACGAATGGATCGAGTATGAAAAGCGCAAGCAGCTCCTGCGGAGGTTCACCCTGATCTCCTCGTCCATCGTCACCGTCTGGATTCTTATTCTGCTGGTCTTCTTCAGTATCTACAAGGTGCGCGACATGCGATTGGGCAGGGTCGAGAAACGCCTTGCCGCCATTGAACCGGAGGCTAGGCAGTCGCTCGAAAACCGGCAAAAGCTCAATGCCCTCAAGGTCTACACCGACCGCTCCGACTCCGCCCTCGAATGCCTGCGCGAGCTTACGCAATTGCTACCTCCCGGCAATATCGAGTTTGCCTCGTACAACTACAAGAAAGGCAAAGGGGTGACGTTGCGTGGAACCGCCAGTAACGATGCAACGGTATACGACTTCTTCGAAGCCCTTACGGAATCCGCCTTGTTCGACCAGATCAAGGATCAGTCGGTAAACGCCAAAACCATCAAGGGTGTCCGCGGCGCCGTCTTTTCGGTTACACTAGAACTTCCCGCCGAGGAGGAAGGCAAATGAAAATTTCGCAACGGGAAATGATTCTAGGCGTTGCCACGCTTGCCGCCGTTTTGGGCGGAACAACGTGGTACATCGTCGACAGCAAGGTCGCCGAATGGAAAGCCAAGGCCAACACGATCGAGAAGGCTGAACAGCAGATCCGCCACTACCAGGCCGCCATCAAGATGCAGGAAAACTGGCAGGAGGAACTCAATCTCCTGCAAGCCGGACTGCGTGTGTTCGATGCCGGGAAGCGCTCCGCATCGCCGGACTTGATGAAAATCATCAAGTCCATTTCCATCAAGCACGAACTGGATATCACCCGTAGCCAGCCCCACAACGAAAAGCCGACCGGCGATCTCTTCGAACTGGGCATCAACTGCACCTGGCAAGGCACGCTCGATTCCATGGTGGGCTTCCTGGCCGAGTTACAGCAACAGGGCGTGAACTACGATGTCCGCCAGCTCAATGTAACCCCCGCCGGCAAAAACACCGGCAAGCTCAAAGGCAACATGGTCATCCATTGTGCATATACCCGGAAAGCAACGGTAGACGGAGAAGAAAAATAGGACGGCAAACCCCACGTCCTTTACAGAAGTAGTGCGATTTGGGATGCGAGATGCGAGATTCGGGTTGCGAGATTCGGGTTGCGGAACATAATGCGGAAACCAAAGGTTGAGTCATGAATTACAGGGATCTGGAAATCTGGAAACTTGCACGGGAACTTACAGTCGATGTGCACAACATGACCCTCCCTGATCTGCCAAAGTTCGAGATGTATGAAGAAGGCTCCCAGATACGCAGATCCATGAAATCCGTCAAATCAAACATTGTGGAAGGCTATGGACGGAGGCGGTATAAAAACGACTTTATTCGGTTCCTCACCTACTCCCATGCCTCTTGCGACGAAACCATCGACCACCTTGATACATTGTTTGAAACGGGATCGTTGACCGATGAATCCCTCTACCGCAATCTGCTCGACCGGCTCAACACACTCGGTGGCAAACTAAACCGTTTCATTCAAAGCGTGGAATCAAGCCACATGTCGGTAAAGGAAGACGGCGTTGAATACCGGGTTGCAGCTGAGTAGCCCGTATCATGTATCCCGAATCTCGCATCCCGTATCATGTATCCCGAATCCCGTATCATGTATCCCGCACCCCGCATCTCGCAACCCGCATCTCGGAGTAATCCATGAACATCAACGCCGTCACAACGGGCGCCTTCGAAGAAATCTGCTATATGGCATGGGGCGATGCGAAGCAGGCCCTTGTCTTCGACCCCGGCCACGATGCCGACAAAATCCTTCAAGCCATGGAGAAACACAACCTTGAAGTGGCGGCCTATGTCTGCACGCACGGCCATGCCGATCACATCAACGCACTGGCCGAACTGCATGGCCAGCACCCCGCACCCATCGTCATGCACTCCAAGGATCTGGAATGGGCGTTCGAACCCGTCAACCAGATCGAACCCTTCTATCCCGTCCCGCCCCGTCCAGATGTTGAATCTTTCCTCTCTCTCGAAAGCGCCAAGGATTGGAATTTTGCCGATCTGCACTTCCAAAGCCTGGAAACGCCCGGCCATACCCCCGGCTCGTGCTGCATTCTTTTTCCGGAAGATGGAATTCTGGTTTCCGGCGACACGCTCTTTAAGGGCTCCTGCGGACGCACCGATCTGCCCGGCGGCAGTCCGCGCCAGTTGAAGGAATCGCTCGTCCTGCTCAAGCAGCTCCCCGACGAAACCCGCGTCTATCCCGGTCATGGCGGCGGCACGACCATCGGAATCGAACGCGCCACGAATTTCTTCATGCAGAGTAATGGGCAAAATAATTGAGTGGTTAAAATAAAGACCAACGGATTAATGTAAATTGGATCATGGAGTGTCACGTGTTCTGAAATTTTCTCCCGCTCACCCATCCGAGTAATTATTCTACCACAAAATCATTCTGCCTATTATTGAGGTTTCCGTTATCTCGGCAGCTTAATGCCGCGGCGGATGTAGGCGGGCTCGTCGAGGTTCTGGCCTTCATGAATGGTGGAACCGGTATTGTCAAAGTGCCCTTTTCCAACGGCTTCAAGCGGAAGCTCGCCCTGCTCCACCGGCAGGCGG
>DAOUQA010000140.1 GCA_030625905.1 Kiritimatiellales bacterium
CCGCCTCCCCCCAGCAGGCCGGCATCGGAGATGGTGTGGTGCGGCGAGTGGAACGGCCGGCGTGCCACTAGCGCCTGGTGCGACTTGAGTGAGCCGGATATGCTATGGATCTTCGTCGTCTCCAACGCCTCGTCGAGCGACATCGACGGAAGGATCGAAGGCAACCGCTTGGCGAGCATGCTTTTCCCGGTTCCCGGTGGACCAATCATCAGCAGGTTATGTCCACCACTCACAGCCACCTCGATCGCGCGCTTGGCAAACTCCTGCCCTTTCACGTCGGCAAAGTCATCCTCGTAGCGACTGTTGGCCTCGAAGACGGATCGAATGTCGAGGTGGTAGGGATCGATCTTGATCTCCTGGTTGAGGAAGTCGGCGGCCTCGCGCAGGTTGCGCACGGGAAAGACCTTGATGCCATCGACCACGGCCGCCTCCTCGGCATTCTCGACCGGAACCATCATGGCTTTGCACCCGGCGTTGCGCGCCATGAGCGTGATGGGCAAAATACCGCGTACCTTGCGCACGGCTCCGCTGAGCGCCAGCTCGCCGACCATGCAGATGCGCGCCAACAAATCCTCCTTGATATCTTCAAGCGCGACAATGATCCCCAGCGCAATCGGCAGATCAAAGCTCGGCCCCTCCTTCTTCATGTCGGCCGGAGCAAGGTTGATGGTGGTGCGCCCCATCGGCGGGCGGAAGCCGGAATTGATGAGCGCGGTCCAGACGCGGTCGGAGCTTTCCTTCACGGCGGCATCGGGCAGCCCGACAATCACCACCTTCGGCTCGCCATGCCCGGCATTGACCTCGATCTCGACCGCATAGGCATCGATCCCGGACACCGCCCCCGAATTGATTTGTGAAAGCATGGCATACTCCAGGTTAAAACAATACAAACTTTCAAACAGTAGACCGTTTTAAACGGAGTGTTTCGAGAAAAAAGAGAGACCGTCTAAACCGGATCAAGTGGACAGAAGATTTCTGTTCAACCAAGGATAGGGACGCGGGGGAATGGGTTGATTCTAAAATTCACAGGCTGACCCGTTTTCCAGGCTGACCCGTTTTCCGTTTTCGTTTTCAGGCTGACCCGTTTTCAGGCTGACCCGTTTTCCGACCCCTTTTCCCTTTTCTTGCGGCCCGAACTGCTTGCTCACCTGTATGAAATCGATCATGCATTCTCCAAAAGGCCGGGAGAAGCTACCGAAATCCTCCAAGGATTGGAACCCGCAATTGCGGTGGATGGAAGGGATCGATCAATCCACGGGAAGGGCAAGCTTGATGGTCAGCATGGGGTGGTCGGAAATCTTCATTTTCCCGCGCTTTTTGTATTCATACTTTTCGCTTCCCGGCACCACGGTGAAGTTGCGCTGCAGGATATGGTCGATATGCTTTCCCCGGATGATCGCATCCGCCATCAAACCGTCGCCAACCAGCGCATTCATCTCCGGGGTTCCCGGATGCGCGTTGAAGTCGCCCATGGCGATGATGGGCAAATCCTTTGGGAAGGACTCGATGAACTCGCGCATGTGCGCGGCTTCGATCTCGCGCTGCTGCTGGCGCTTCGGGCCGGGCTGCCAGTGGGTGTTCATCACCACGAATTCAAGCCCCGAAACCTTATCCCTCAAGGCCATCCAATTGATCGAGCGCTCGCCAGTCCAGGGCACCTCCTTCGCTTCGCGCAAAGGGATCTGGCCGCCAGCGATTTTTTCAAACTTCCACGTTTTATAATAGAGCCAGTTTTGCCAATGCCGCCCTTCGAGCGGCTGGCCGCGGAGGACGGCACCGTGTTCGTCCTCGTGCGTGGGAAGCCCGAGGGTGGTTTCGGGGAAGGAGGCATAGCCTGCCGGGGCAAGCCGCTGGTTGAGATAGTCAGGAATATTTCGATAGCGCATCTCCTGCGTTCCGATAATGTCGGGGGCATCCGCAAGAAGCGCATTCACGACATCCTTTTTTCTTTTCTCCCAGCTTTCATATCCTTTGGTGGGAATGCCCAGCACATTGTAGCAAACCACCTCCAGCTCGAACGGCTTTTCGAAGTCGATCTTGCGATGGTTGATCCCGGCGGCATCGAACCGCTTTTCCTGCACCTTCATCCGCCCGAGGAAGCCGGCATAGTCTTTTTGCCCCCCCGGGAGCCAGACGAGCTCGGCCAGTGCGCAGACGCGCGGAAAGGCCATGTATTCAACCGCCTCCATGTCCGGCATGTATTCCGTCCAAAGCTGCCCCTGCGCCCCGAGGATATGGGAAGCCGCCTGATCGTCCAGTCCGGGAATGATTGGATCGTAGCCATACACTTTTTCCAAGGGCAGGAACCCGCCGATGGCCAGCGGCTCCTTCGCCTCGTCCTCGCTTTGGTAGTAGTCGAAATAGAGATGGCTGTTGGAAGCATTGATCACATCGTGGCCATCGCGAGCCGCCTTTTTCGGGATTTCCCCGCGGTCGTAGCCATACTTTCCGCGCCACCACATCACGACGGCGTTTTCGGCCAGGCCGCCCTCGGCAATCTCGTCCCAGCCAATTAAGCGGCGGCCATGCTCCACGAGGAAATCATCCAGCTGCTTGATAAACCAGCTCTGCATTTCATGCATATCCTTCAGCCCGCGCTCTTCGCGCAGCTGCTGGATGCGATCGCTGGCTTCCCACTGATCCTTCTTGGCCTCGTCGCCGCCAATGTGGATGTATTTCGACGGGAAGAGATCCATCACCTCCGTGAGCACATCCTTGCAGAATTCGATGGAGGACTCCTCCGGGCTGAGGATCGTGGTGCTGATTCCCCACTCCCTCTTAACGATGGCCTTGTTCGTGGTGCAGCCCAATTCGGGATAGGCCGCGATGGCCGCCTGCATATGGCCGGGCATGTCGATCTCCGGCACCACGGTGATGTGCCGCTCGGCGGCGTAGGCCACCACTTCGCGAATCTCGTCCTGCGTATAGAACCCGCCGTGCCGCTTCCCGTCATACTGGTGTGGCTTATCACGAAAATGCCCGAGTAGCGTTTCATCGCGCCACGCGCCAACCTCGGTCAACTTGGGATATTTCTTGATCTCTATGCGCCAGCCCTGATCCTCGGTCAGATGCCAGTGGAAGGTGTTCAACTTCAACGAAGCCATGGTATCGATAAAACGCAGCACATCCTCTTTCGGCATGAAATGGCGCGCCACATCCAGATGTGTTCCGCGCCATTCAAACCTTGGAACATCGCGGATTTCGACCGCCGGGATTTTCCAGGGTTTGGAAACTTTTTCGGGGGAATATATTTCCGGCGGAAGGAGCTGGCGGAGGGTCTGTGCGCCGTAGAAGAGGCCTGGCGCCGAAGGTGCCTTTATTGAGACGTGAGACGTGATGCGTAATTCGTAACCCTCCGAGCCAAGGGAATCATCTTCCAGAGTTTGGAAAACAATGTCGCCTTTTGCGCCGGCCACAACCGGCAGATTAAACCCGGTGGCGGAGCGGAGCTGGGTGGCCAGCAGCTCGGCGGGCTGCCGTGCGGTCTCGTCGGCATAGGCAATCACCGCATCGGATGTCAGTTCAAACGGCCCGCCGGTTTCCTTCATTTCGACCGGTTGCGGGATAATCGAAGGTGCAGCCATTACGGACGATGCCAGCATGGTGAGCAGTATTAGTTTTTTCATGGATTTCCTCTTTTTTGGGATGTTTGATTTAAAGTCCCTTTTCCAACGCCAGCCTACCAGTCAGCATGGGGTGGTCGGATAGCTTGATATCTTCGTGATATTGGAATTCGTATTGGTGATCCGAACGCTTCGGATAGACATAGGTCATCCAAGTGCTCTATTCAGAAACTCGATGGGTTTATGAATAGATCAGGCTAATGCCACGCCCTCAAGGGAGTCGGCCATACCCGTGTACAGGTATCATCCAGAAAGCTGCCTATCGGCAGTTGCTTCAACGCGTCCAGATTCTTGTAAAGCCACTTGGGTGTGGAGCGGTGGGCAATAATCTCTCCTCGCTCATCCGTCACCGTGATCAAAAATCCGGCATATCGATCTCCACGGCGCATTTCGTATGAATAAAAATCAAGCAGATCAACCGTTCGGCCGGAAAACTCAAAGGAGCGATCCTCGGTCTCGGAAGGAATAAACGAGGATTTTCCCCGATCCAGCAATATATATTGGTTTGCCCCGATTTCAGAGCCCAGGGTAAAGAACTCAACCTCCAGATTATGGCTGTAGTCTCCCACGGAACTCTGTTTGACCTTCGCGGTGAAGGTATATTCATTAATTCGCACGCTGCCCGACCCGTATTTTAAAGGCCGTGACTGCGTCTTCTTTCCGAGATCAAGTTCCAGCCGGGGCGGCGTGGACAACTCAATATCCCGCCTGTCCGCAGACGAAAACAGTTCCAGGGGGACTTTTTTCTGTTCTCCTCGGGGGGTCTTAAGTATGGCATTTCCGGCCACCACAGCTAGCAATTTAGCGGTGAATGTTTCTCCATCCATGGAGGTCCATGTTCGCTGTTTGGAAGGTTCAGCATCAGATACGCGGGGATCAGCTTCTCCGGCTGAAGTCTCGGCATCAGACTCCACGGCCTTGGCGATGGCCGATTCCGGGGTGGACGAACCGTAATCGTTGAACGTCGGCCCGTTGGTTATGCAGACTTCGTTGGCCGGCATCCCGCGATAGATCATATCCTGAAGTGAACGAGACAGCTCCCCCGTTTTGAATATAGGCAATATGGGTTCGCCTTTTGAGTTGTTCTCGTATTTGACGCCCTCTTCCATAACGCAAAGAAAGGCGTTGAACTGTCCTCCGGGCACTTCGGCAATCATCACATCTATATCCATGGGGACACCGGGTTCCAATTCGATCAAATCCCCAACCGCAGTATAATCGTGACACTTGATCCACTTACGGTTGTCCGCAGATGAGGGGGTCCATGAAGCGCAATCAATCCATCGGCTGGTACTACGATTCCATCCACGACTGCCGTTGAATACAGTTTTTTTGTTTACTGCAACGACTATAATATCATCCGCATTTCCTGCAAATCTGAACCGGATACCGTCTTTATGCACCAGTTTTCCCTTGTAATGCACCATCCAGCAAAAGTCCATGTTGTCGGGTTCGCCGAATGTCATCGGGGCCAAGGGTGAAGGGATGGGCGGCACCACGATGGTTGTCGCGTAAAGTTTTTTGGGCGAACAGTAGTACCGCGAAATTTTTGAGGATTTCCACCCACTTTTAACGAACTTTGCAAGCTCGGTGATGAAGACATCTGTAGAGATGCCATAGGTGCTACCATCGCGTCTGCGGTTAAAATCGTAGAACCTCCCCTCCAAATCGGACCCGATGCTCAGAGTGATTCCCAGAAAGCTTAACTCTTCGAAGTCGGGAATCATTTCAAAGCCGTCAACGGAGCCGCCAAGGCCTCCGCCCATGCCGGACATTTCCGGGAGCTGGATGTCGGGCATGTTCGCCCGGTTCATCTTGGTGACGATGCGCGTGGTCGCTTTGGGCTTAGAGGTTTTCTTGATCTTCGGCCTCGGCTTCTTGAGCTTCATTTTTGGTCGCTCGACCGCCGGGGGCGGAACAAACTTTTTCTCCGGCTTTTTCACCACCGTGAAGACCACCAGCATCCCAGCCAGCAGGAAAAGTGCAGCATGGATCAGGATGCTTAGCAACACCGCACTGGGCATCCCC